>NZ_JBIUCF010000041.1:0-140455 GCF_044593615.1 Nonomuraea sp. NPDC051941 | reverse complement strand
TGCGTGCCGTCGAAGATGGCGTACATGCCTTCCGGCTGGTCTCCCCTGGCGACGCCGTTGGTGTTGTTGTTGCGGTAGCCGGTGCCGGGGGCCACTTAGACGCCGTACGCCTTGTGCCCGCCGACCATGGTGGGCGCCGCCGTCGCCACGGCGAGGTTGTCGTATCCGCCCGGGGCCGGGCCGGACAAGCCGCCGGGAGGCGCCTGGGTCAGGTTGTTGCCGCGCCCTGACTGGTCGTAGATGACGGTGATCACACACGTCGTACGGGCGCAGAAGGAATCCTGTGCCGCGGCGTTGGCGTACCCGCCCGCGCTGAGCAGGCCGATGTTCTGGGTGGCGTTGTCCGAGGAGCGCCGTACCTGGTAGAGCGAGCCGTTGTAGGCGGCGTACAGGGCGCGGGTCGTGCTGTGCGCCGCCACGCACGGCGTGCCGCCCGCGGCGTAGATGTCGCACGACTGCCGCGGTCAGTCTGGGGCCACCGCCGCGCCTGGCCGCACTGGCCGGCGCGGCGGAGAGCACGGGGGCGTTACCGCCCGTGCACCACCGATCAGCACTTGAGCAGCGCCTCGGCGACCTCGTCGGGGTGCGTCAGCATGGACTGGTGGCCGCCGGGCACCATCAACGGCGTCAGGCCGATCCGGGCGGCCAGCTCGTCGCCCGGCCGGGCCAGGGCCAGGTCGTTCTCGCTGAGGACGTACGCCGCCGGCAACCCCAGCGTCGTCACGTCGTCCACGTCGAGCGCCTGCAGGAAGTACGCGCCCGGCTGCGGCACGAGAAGCTCGTGGAACAGCCGCTGCGCCGCCTCGGGCAGCTCCGGCACCAGCATCGGGACCTGCTCGAACGTGACGGAGACGCTGCCGTCGGGCGAGGCATCGATGGCCGCCCGCAGGATGGCGGCGTAGTCCTGGTTCTCGTCGACGAACGGCACACCGCGAGCCGGGACGAAGGCGTTGAAATACACGATCTTGGCGAGCCTGCGCGCGACCCGATGGGCGGCCCCGGTGATCGGATAGCCGCCCCAGCTGTGGCCGACCAGCACCACGTCGCTCAGGTCGCGCTGCTCGATCTCGCCGACGACATGGTCGACCGCGTCCGAGAGGTGGAGGCCGGAGCGGGAATCACCGTCCGCCAGCCCGGGCAGGGTGATCGTCACGGCGGCATGGCCCGCGGCACGCAGCCGCTGCGCCACCGGCTGCCAGGACCAGCCGCCCTGCCAGGCGCCGGGAACGAGAACGAACGTCGTCGAGATGTCGGACATGAAGAGCTCTACCTTCCGGTCGTGTGGAAATCACTGACACGATCCGGTGGCGCGCCGGAAAGTTCGCTCCGGCGCCAAGATTCTTTTCAGGCCGCCGCCCGGTGGATCATCCGCACCCGACGCACCCGGTCGGCGTCGTAGGACAGCAGCCAGCACATGGACGGCGCGCACCCCGGTCCGGCGTCGGGCGGGCTGGATACGTCGGTCTCCCACACCACGACGTCGGCGCTCGCGGCCACGCCGGTGAGGTGCTGCCGGGTCCCGGCCGCCATGCGGACGTCCATCACCTGCGCCAGGTGACCGATGCCGCGCGTGCGGCGGCCGTTGCCCCAGGCGATCTCCACGTCAGGCCACCAGCGCTCCCGCAGCAACGCCTCGAACGTGCCCTGATGCCCGGCCGCGACGGCCTCCTCCGCCTCCCGGCGGCGGGCCGCCGTCACCGCGGCCATGTCGTCGTACGCGCTGTGCAAGGTGGCCGGCAGCGTACGGGAGAGGATGCCCCGCGCCTCATGCAGCCTGCGGCGGACGGTGCCGACCGGGACGCCGCAGGCGGCGGCGATCTCGTCGTAGCGGGTGACCGAGGAGAAGTACCGCAGCAGGGTCACCGTACGCAGGGGCGGGGACAGCAGCCCGACGGCGTGCCAGACCCAGTCGCGCTGCGCGTGCCGCTCCAGCACCTCCTGCGGATCGGCTGCCCGCTCGGCCGACGGCGGCAGGTCCCCGGCCGGGATCGCGGTCGTGGCGTTGAGCCGCTTTCGGCAGAGGTTGCGGACGATCATCCGCAGCCACGGGCCCACGGCGGCGGGATCGCGCAGGTCGCCGATCCGGGCCAGCGCGGTCAGCGACGCGTCCTGGACGGCATCCTCGCTCTCGGCCGGATCCCGCAGCACGCTCACCGCCACCGCCAGCATTCCCGCGCGATGCCGGGCCAGCAGCGTGCCCAGGGCGGCCGAGTCGCCGGACTGGGCGAGCAGCACCAGCTCACGGTCGATGGGCTCGTCGAGGGTCGACGCCCGCGAGGAAATGCGCACTTCGTCACTCTGCCACACGTCGTCCCAACACCCGGTGGCGGCCCCCGCCGACGTCTGGCGCGCCGAGGCGGCGGGTGCCTGCGTTGTCACAGCCACCAGCGACGAGACGGCCTGCGGGTGCTACAGGAGGGAGTCGGCGAGCGGAATCTTCTGTGTCCGGAGCGCGCCGGTCACCAGCCGGGCGATCCGCCGGGCGCCGTACGCCTCGAAGTGGGTGTGGTCGTTGCAGAAGAACTGTCCGAGCGCCCCGGAGGTGTAGTCGCCGTTGTTGGGGCACAGGCCCAGGGAGTTGTAGTAGTCGACGCTGAGGGTCTGCAGGTCGATGACCGGGGAGCCGGTGGCGGCGCCGGCGGCGTTGGTCTGGGTGACGAAGCCGCGGTTCTTCACCGCGGTGCTACCCGAGCAGGTGATGGCGGCGACGGCGGTGAGCAGGACCGGGTGGGCGCCGCGGGCCAGCGCCGCCTGTGCCATCGTCGTCATTAGCTCCTGGTAGCGCGCGGTGCCGACGTGGCGCGGGCAGGTCGTCGAGCCGTCGTTGATGCCGAACTGGATGAACAGGTAGTCACCGGCCTTCATGCCGGTGAGCACCTGCTGCCATCGGGACGAGTAGGTGGTGGAGCTGAGCACGCACTCGCCGTTCGAGCCGATGGTGGATGTCACATTGCCCTCGTAGAGCCAGGTCTGGATGCTGCGCCCGGCGACGGCGAGGTTGTTGACCACGATGTTGCTGTGGAACAGCGAGTCGAATTCGGTGGCCCAGCCCACGGGGCAGGTGGCGCTGGGGTTTGCCATGGTCGAGTCGCCGGCCATCCAGACGGTCGTCGTCGCGGCGGCGGCCGCCGTGCCGACGCGGGCGCTGCACCCGGCCGGGCCGATCATCGCGGCCGAAGCGGCGCTCGGGACGACCAGCGACAGGGACAGCATCAGAACGGAGACGATGAAGAAGTGGACCTTGCGCATGGTCTCTCCTGTCGGTCCGAGAGCGAGGGGAATTGCGCCGACAGCCGCGGCGGATGAGTCAGCACCAGGTCAGCGTCGAGTTGACACGGGTCACGTTGCTGATCGTGTTGTTGCTGCCGGTGCAGGGGCTCCACCTGATGGCGGTGTTGGTGACCGTCAGGTTCTGGAACCTGATGCCCGACGACGGAGCGAACTCCGTACGGGCCGCGATCCGGACCTCGCCGCCGCCGCTGACCGTGCCCGACACTCCGGCGATGACGACGTTGTAGCAGTTCTCCACCAGCACCGAGTTGTTGCCGGTGTTGGCGATGTCGACCCGGTCGATGGTGGCGCCGCCGCTCTCCGAGACGCAGAAGATGCCCCGGCCACCGCCGCGTGCCTTGACGGTGCCGACTCGAATGTTGTTCGGGTAGGCGCTGCCGACCCGGCCGTTGCGGTTGGCCATGCGGAAGGCCGCGTACCCGGTGCCGGCGCCCGCGTTGTCGGCGTCGACGGTGCCGACCGTCGCGTTGATGGTCTGGTTGAGCAGCAGGCCGGACTCGCCGACGTTGCGTGCTGTCACGGTGCCGACGGTGAGACCGTCGACGCCGTAGGTCTCCATCGCGTGCGAACTGGCCCCTTGCACGTACACGGTGTCGACCCGGACGTTGCGGGTCCACTGGCTGGTGTCGCCGCGGTTGTCGATGCGTACGCCGAGGCCCGCGCCGAGCCGCATGTCGATCTGCCCGAGCCAGACGTTCATGACGTTGCGCAGGAAGATGCCGTAGATCGGGGTGCCGGTGACGTTGAGGTACGGGATCTCGATGTTCGCGGTGCCGCGCGAATAGATCGGCGCGTAGTCGCCGGAGCCGGAGCCGGTTACGTTGATCGTGCCGCAGACCGACAGGGAGGTGTAGCTCGGCAGCGAGATCCGGCTGCCGGCGCTCATCGTGCCGTTTCCGCGCACGACGACCCGCTGGATCGAGGTGCGCCCGGCTGTGAGGGTGCCGATGCCGGCCTGGACCGCCGCCCGGAAGTCGGTGCCGGTGTAGACGCTGCCGCCGGCGCTGTTGCGGGCGGTCCAGGTGCTGCCGCTGACGGTCACCTGCGACTGGAAGGTGCCCTCTCCGCAGGCGGCGGCGGACGCCGGGGGCGGGCCGAGCACGATGCCGGCCCCTGCGCCGGCCGACAGGATGGCGAGCGCGGCGACGATGCGGGCGAACCGACGACGTCGTCCCTTGAGCGGGCGTGGCGCCGTGGTGGGGGCTGCTGTCATGGGATTCTCCGTGGGGGTGCCCGGTTGGTGAGGGCGAGACGTGAGGTGTGGCGGCTGGTTGTACGCCGTGTCCTGCCGGGCGACGGCCTCCCGGTGCCTGCGGTCTCGCGTCAGCGACGATGCGCGCCCGCTGCCCCGCGAATGGCATCAGCGCCGTACGCGGTGACGCCGTCCGTTGAGGCGGTCGGGTGGAGCGCCGTCGCCGCGGTCGATCGCGAAAGTGGTCCCGGCGCCGGAGTCGACCGTGGAGGCGCTGCCGTTGCGGTGAGGAGCGTTGGCGCTTTTCCGGTACGCATGTTTTCTCCCGTTGATGGGGGGTGGGGAGATGGCGGCCGCGCTTCGCCGCCGGGCGCGCCTGACATCGATAAAAACGTTTCAAGTCGCCGCGTCAACGTGACCTTAGATTTGGATGGCGATCGTGTCAAGCGGTCAGTCAGATGGCAGCGGAGGACAATCGGCCGGCGGTTCGGAATTTCCATGGGAGCGGGTGGGCACGGACGGCCGTGATGGCCCCGCCACCAGCGCGATCGCAGGACGCCGCAGTCGCTCCGGAGGAGGTTCGGGCGGGAGCGCGGACACGCCGAGAACAGTTGTGCTGATGAATGTATTCACACGGAAGAATTGAGTCCGGATAGAAACTCGGGTGCGGGGGCCCGACGTTCTGCCAGGCGGCGCCGATGCGCCGTTCGGGGCGCCAGGAGGGGTGGCGGGGGATCAGGCGCGCGGGGCGACCGGCGCGAGCAGGCCCACGCCGAAGAGGCGGGCGTCCACCTCGGCACCGGCCTCTCCGCGTCCCCGGCAGCCGGCCTCCGGGCTCGGCTCCAGGAGCGGACCCCGCACTTACCCTTCTTGGATGCGGCCGCCCACGTGCGCGGCGAAGTGGCGTACCGAGCGGTAGGCCACCACGACCCATGCGGCGGCGAGCAGCGTGTAGAGGACGACGGCAACCCAGACGAACACCTGCGAGCCGGTACGGGCAGCGAGCACGCCGGTGCCGGTGACGCAGGCGCCGAGGGGAAAGATGAAGGACCACCAGGAGGGCGCGAAGGGCAGCCCCGCGCGCAACTCCCGTACGGTCAGAGCCGCGGCGAGTGCCAGCCACAGCATGGCGAAGCCCCACACCCCGACCCCACCCAGCAGCGCGAGGACCGCCGCGCCGTGCGCGTACGACGCGGGCAGAGCGCTCGGCGCCGCTGCGGCCAGCACGCCGAGCCCTGTCACCACCTGGCCCAGAGCCCCCAGGCCGATCCACACCGTGGGCACCATCGCACCGGTGGGAGCGTCATGGTGCACCAGGCGACTGTAGATCATGGCCAGCACCAGCAGCACCGCCAGCAGGCCGAGCCCGAACAGCGCGTAGCAGCCGAGCAGCAGGGCCAGCCGCGGCTGCCCGACAGGCGCGTGCGGGACGAGCAGCGCGCCCGTCGTCGCTGAAACCAGCGGCGGGACCACCGGCATCAGCCAGCCGCCGAACGCCGCGTCCGGCGCGAAGCGGTGCCGGGTGACCATCAGGTACGGCACCGTACACGCCGTGGCCAGACCGAGTGCGGTGCCGAGCGACCACAGCACCCAGCTCGCGTCCAGCGCGGCCCGTGCCCCGATCACCGGTTGACCGAGTTGCAAGGTCCCGGCACCCACCGTGAGCAGCGCCACGGCCGGCGCGCCGAAGAACTGGGCGTGCATCGGATCGGCGGCGTGCAGCCGCAGTGCCCGCTGCCGGACGTAGCCGGCCGCCAGGACGACGAGCAGCAGGCCGGCCCCCGACCAGACCACTGTGGCGGCGGCCCGCAGGCCGGAGAAGCTTAGGGGCAGGGTGACCGCCGCGTTGGCGAGGATGCCGGTGCCCATGACGGCCGCGAACCAGCTGGGGCCGAACAGCGCACGACCTGTCGCTTTCGCCCCGGGCGGCGAGGGGCGGGCAGGAGCGGAGAGCTCCGGGTCCACGTCGCCCTCGGTCAGAGTGGCTCGGGCACTGCTGGGGTGGGGTGTCACGGCGGTGAACGCCTCTTTCCTCGTCCGGGAATCATCGTCGCGAACCGGCCGACCCAGGGCGCAGGCCCAGCACCTCGCGGGCCGCGGCCAAGCCTGTCGGCCCGTCGGCTTCACGGTATGGCGCCCACCCGTGCCTCGCCCATAACGGCACGTGACACAACACCCTCACATCAGGACCTGACGGAAGCTCCACCCGAACCTGGGACGGGACCGCCATCGCCCGGTTGGAGCGCCTGCGCCCGTTGGGTAGTGCGGAAGCGCGCCCGGAACGCGCCCGGGGTCACCTTGAGATTGCGGACGAACGCTCTGCGTAGCGACTCGGCGGAGCCGAACCCGGTGCGGCGGGCGATCACCGCCATGGGATCGTCGCCGGTCTCCAGCAACGCCTGCGCGGCCTCCAGCCGGATCTGCTCGACGTACCGGGCCGGTGTCGTGCCCACCTCGTCGTAGAAAAGTCGGGTCACGTGGCGGGAGCTGATGCCGGCTCTGCGAGCCATGGCGGACAGCGTGTGGTCGGCCCCGGGGTCTTCCGCGACGGCGTCCAGCACTCGGCGAAGCATCTCCTGGCGGGTGTGCGGAGTACGGGCGCGGACGCTGAACTGGGACTGCCCGCCGGGCCGTTGCATGAAGACCACCATGTCCCTGGCCACCGCGCGGGCCACTTCGGCCCCGCAGTGCTCTTCCACGAGAGCCAGCGAGAGGTCGATGCCCGCGCTGACCCCCGCCGAGGTCAGCACCTTGCCGTCCTGGACGAAGATCGCGTCGGGCTCGACCTGGACGGCGGGAAAACGCAGGGCGAGGTCCCGTGAGTGGCGCCAGTGGGTGGCGGCGCGACGGCCGTCCAGAAGGCCGGCGGCGGCCAGCAGGAAGGCGCCGGTGCAGACGGAAGCCGTGCGACGAGAGTTCGCGTCGAGCCTGCGCACTATGTCCAGCAGCGCGTCGTCCTTGATCATCTGGTCCCAGCCCGGACCTCCGGGGATCACCAGGACGTCGCTGGTCTCGTGCGCGTCCTCGACGGCCATGTCGACGCTGAGACGGGTGCCCGCCGAGGTCGTCACCTCGTTGCCGTCGGCCGACACCAGGTTCAGGCGGTAGCGTCCGCCGAACTCGTTCGCCGAAGCGAACACCTCGATCGGCCCGGTCACATCGAGCAGCCGGACCCCGGGAAACACGAAGATCGTCACGAGGAGTGGGCCGGTTCCGGCGTGTTTGAGATTCATCGAATGCCTCCGGACCTGCGACGCGCTCCGATCGATGCTAACCCGATCGCCGGGGCCCTCGATCTGGCGGCCGTCGGCGGGTGGGTCTGCGGTGGCGGGTGACGGAAGCGCGGCCAGCGGGAGAAGCGGGAGAGCGAGGCCACCGGCGAGGGCCCGTGGCGTGAAGGCAGGCATGGGTGCTCGGGGAGGTGCGCGAAGGGCGACGCCCCCGCCGGTTCGGGCGGGGGCGTCGGGATGGTGCGGGGCTACTTGCTCTGGCAGCTCTTCTTGCGGACCTCGTACCAGACGATGCCCGGAGCCTGGAACCGGATCGCGAAGCACTGGTTCTTCCTGGCCGCGTCCCGGACCTTGTAGATGGCCGAGGCGCCGCCCGTCGTGTAGGCGACCTTGCAGATCAGCTTGGCCTTGCCCTTGAGCTTGTCGCAGGAGCCCTTCAGCGCCTCGATGGCGCCGGCGACGCCGGCGACGAACCAGGCGTTGTAGATCTTCTTGGTGAGCTTCTTCGAGAAGATCAGCCGGCACATGGCCTTCCACCACTCGCACTGCAGCTTGAGCGCGGGGTCGGCGACCACGGGGTAGGCGGCGCCCGCGTGCTCGACCGTCTGGATGAGCGTCATGCCCTCCACCCGGTACGAGGTCGGCACCGGGTTGCCGTTGGCGTCCTTGGCCCAGGGCAGGTCGATCTCGGCGAGGTAGAAGTCGTTGTTGTAGATCAGGACGGTGCCGTCGTCCTCCTCGACCTCCAGCATGCTGCCCTCGGGGGCGGAGATCGGGAAACGGTACTCGGTCGGCGCCGAGGCGTCCTTGATGATGGTCAGCGCGCGGGCGATCTGGCCGGTGCGCTGGTGGGCGAAGGCCACGCTGGGCTGCTTGGCGGCGTAGGTGACCAGGCCGGGCAGCGGCTGGCTGCCGGCGCCGTCGGCCTCCGGCAGGCCGATGCCGATGTCGGTCTCGCTGACGGTCGCGACCAGCGTACGGTCGGGGTCCGTCGCGATGGCGAAGGGCCGCTGGACGTCGCCGTCCGGGATCTCGGTGGGCGGGGTCGTCCGCGCCTCTTCGACGATCTCGGGCACGACCTGGCTGAGGGCTGCCAGGGCGGGGTCTTCCTGCGCGATGGCCGGGGTGCCGGCCACGGTCGCGCTGCTGAGTGCCAGGGCCGTCGCTAAGGTGACGACGAATGCCCGAGCGGAAATGCGCATGGATGTCCTTCCACGTGGGTGAGAGAACCGCACAAACGCCGCAAACGTAAAGATCATCGGCGACCAATCGGATGATCTTGAGTGGCGGGACCGTAAACGTTTGCTGTCTTCCAGGTCGCGCCGGATTCGGCGGTGGCCTGATGGTCCTTCCGTGTCATTAGCGGGCGATGGGGCGGCTAACGTCGGCAAATCGCCCAAATCATCAGTAACTGGCAGAATAAGGTCGCCTGCATTGGTACGACGGGGGACACACACCATGGATGAGCCGATGGTCGCCGCCGGTCCGGGTTCTTCCTGGCCGGGGGCGCGCATCGACGGCGGGAGCGACGAACGCGGGACCCCGCCCGGCCCCACCACGACGCTGACAGGCCGGGGGACCGAGCTCGCCCACATCGTGGACGCGATCGACGGGCGCCGGAGCGGGACGCGGACGATGCTGCTGCTCGGGGAGGCGGGCACGGGGAAGACGGCGCTGCTGGAGGCCGCGGCCGACCACGCGCGCGGGATCGGAAGCCTGGTGCTGGCCGCCCGCGGCTGTGAGGCCGAGGTGGAGCAGTCGTTCGCCGCCCTGCACCAGTTGCTTCTTCCGCTGCTGCCCGAGACGGACGATCTTCCCGAACACCAGCGGGCGGCGCTGAAAGCGGCGTTCGGGATCGTCGCCGCCACCCGGCAGCACGACCCGATGCCGCTGCGCGTCGGGGTACTGAACCTCCTGGCCCGCGTCTCCCGGAGCCGCCCCGTCCTGCTGATCGCCGACGATGTGCAGCACTTCGACCGCGACACGCGCGACGTCCTCGGGTTCGTGATGCGCCGTCTGACGACCCACGCCGTGACCGTGCTGCTCGCGGCACGGGGCCAGACGCCTCCGGACGGCTTCAATACGGACCTGCCGGTGCTGTCCCTGGCACCGCTGGGCCGCCGGGCGGCCGCGCACCTGCTGGACGCCCAGCCGGAGCCGCCCACCGGCCGGGCCCGGATCGATCTGCTCGAACAGGCCGCCGGAAACCCCCTGGCCATCATCGAGCTGTCCCGCGCCGTACGAGCGGGGCAGGCGGTGCCCGGCGGCGGGCTGCCGCAGACCCTGCGCATCCAGGAGATGTTCGCCGCCCAGCTACGCGCCCTGCCGGCCGGCACCCAGCGGCTGATCCTCTACGCGGCGGCCTCGTCTGACCACGAGGACCTGGAGACCGTCATGGCCGCGGCGGGCGCCGGATCGGATCTCGGGGTGTGGGCGCCCGCGGAGGACGCCGGTCTCATGACCATCGCCGGCGGCCGGGTCGCCTTCAGGCATCCGCTGGTCCGCACGGCTTCGTACGACGGAGCCCCGGCGCACCTGCGCCGGCAGGTGCACACGGACCTCGCGGCCGTCCTCGACGCCGACCCCGCGCGCCGGGCCTGGCACCTGGCCGCCGCGTGCCTGCGGCAGGACGAGTCCGTCGCGGCGGCGCTGGAGGACACCGCGGAGCTCGCCGAACGCCGTGGCGGCTTCTTCGCGGCGGCACGTGCGCTGGAACGGGCCGCCGAGTGCAGCCCGGGCGCCGCGGACCGGGCGCGGCGGTACGCCAAGGCGCTGCGAGCCGCCCAGAACGCCGGCGACCCCTCGTGGGTACGCGAGCTGTACGACAAGGTCACCGCGCTGACCGAGGACCGGGACCTGCTGGGCGTCGCGGCCTGCGGCGCCGGCATCGCCCTGTCGCTGTCCGGCCACCAGCGGCAGGGGTTCCAGGTGCTGCTGAGCGCGCTGGAGCCGGATCCGCCCAAGGACGGCATGACGGTGCTCGCCCTGGCCGCCGTGCTCCAGGCGGTCGCCTTCCAGTCCGGCCTGCCCGAGGTGCGGCGGCCGATCGCGGCCCTGCTCGACGGGCTCGAGGCCGGAAGCCGCGAGACGCCCTACTCCGAGCTGACGACGAGCGACGCCTTCGAGGCGGTCCGGGCCGTGGCCCTGGCCGGGGCCGACCCGGTCAACGCCCCCGAGCTGCTGCGGCGGATCCGCCGCCGGCCCGGCATCCCGGAGCTGCCGACCGGCATCGCGGACGTGACCCGCCTGCACGCGGCCGGCGCGGTCGCCTGGTACGCCGACGAGTCCGAACTGTGCGTGGAGTCCTTCCGGCAGGCGTTCGCCCTGCTCACCGCGTACGGCTCCATGGGCAATGCCGCGCCCACGCTCGCGGCGATGGGCTCGGCGCTGATCGACACCGGTCGCTGGGCGGAGGCCGAGGAGCATCTGGAGGAGACCGCGACGCTGGCGGCCGTTCAGAAGCTGAGGCATCTGGAGATCGACGTCGAGGCGCTGCGGATGATCCTGCGAGCCCTGCGCGGGCAGCCCGCCGACATGCCGGCCGATCCCGCCTGGACGGCCGTCGGCCTGGAGGAGAACCGCGCCACCCACGCCCGCCTGCTGCGCGCCGCCGGCACGAGCGCCGCGGCGGCGGGCGACTTCGACGGAGCGTTCCGCCACTTCCGGCTGCTGTTCGGCGAGGACGGCGTACCCCTGCACTATTTCCTGTCGAACCGGTCGGTCGTCGACCTGGCCGCGGCCGCCCAGCGGACGGGCCGGCAGGAGGAGGGGGCGCGCATCGTCGCGGCGGTGCGCGCCGCGCTGGGCGAACGCCCGACCACCCGGATGACGCTGCTCGTGCACCACGCCGCCGCGCTGACCGGCGAACCCAAGGACGCCGAGCACCACTTCCGGCTCGCCACGGTGAACCCGGCGGGGGAGCAGTGGCCGCTGGCCCGGGCGCAGGCCCGGCTCCACTACGCGCAGTGGCTGCGCAGGAAACGGCGGCCCCTGGACGCCCGGCCGCTGCTGGCCACGGCGCTGGAGTCGTTCACCCGGCTCGGCGCCCGCGGCCTGGCCGACGAGGCGCGCGTGGAGCTGCGGGCCAGCGGCGTCGCCGCCGCGCCCGCCCAGGCGGACCCGCTGGCGGAGCTGACCGCCCAGCAGCGCCAGATCGTCCGGCTGGCGGCACGGGGACTGCGCAACCGGGAGATCGCCGAGCAGCTCATGCTGTCTCCCCGCACGGTCGGCTCCCACCTCTACAACGTCTATCCGAAGCTGGGCGTCAGCAGCCGTCACCAGCTCCGCGACCTCTTCGACGACCTGTGACCACCCGCGCGTACGATCGGCACACCCGGCGAGCGAAAGGTGAGGGACGTGGGAACTGACCCCGCCACGGACGGCGGCGCCTGCGAGGGGCCCGCCATCGTCCTCGATCCCCTGGTCCAGAGGCTCGTCGACGCGTCGGCGGCACCGCCGTACCTGCACCAGCTCGGCCCGGTCGACGGGCGGCAGGCGCTGCTGGAGACCCAGGACCACCAGCGCGACGTCCCCGACGTGGCGGCCGAGTTCCTGGTGGCGCCGGTGGGGCCGTCCGGGCTCGCCGGCTTCTGGGTGTTCCGGCCGGTCCGGCCGACCGGCCCCCTCCCGGTGGTCGTCTACCTCCACGGGGGCCGCTGGATGCTCGGCGACGCGCGGACCCACGCCCGGATGATCTGCGAGCTCGCCGCCGCCGGTGAGGCCGCGTTCGTGGTCCCCGAGTACACCCGCACGCCCGAGGCGCGCTACCCGGTCGCCGTCGAGGAGTCGTACGCGGTGCTGACCTGGGTGGCCGAGCACGCCGCCGACCTGCGGCTGGACGGCCGGAGGCTGGCGGTCGCCGGCGACTGCGCGGGCGCCACCATGGCGACGGCGCTCGCCATGATGGCCAAGCAGCGCGGCGGGCCACGCATCCGGGCCCAGCTGCTGTACTACCCGATGACCGACCCGCGCTGCGACACCGCCTCGCAGCGGCGGTTCGCCTCCGGCTACCTCCTGACCCGCGCCGCGCTGGAGTGGTACTGGCAGCAGTACACCGACGACGAGCACGAGCCCACCGCCGCGCCGGCGCGGGCGAGCACGGCGGACCTCGCGGGGCTGCCGCCCGCGCTGATCGTCTCCGCGGAGGCCGACGTCGTCCGGGACGAGGGCGAGCAGTACGCGCGCCGGCTACTGGCGGCGGGTGTGCCGGTCACCGCCGTCCGATACCTGGGCACCGTCCACGACTTCGCGTCGCTGGACCCGTTGCGGGACAGCCCGCCGGCGCTGGCCGCCGTCCGGCAGGGGGCCCTCTTCCTCAAGGACGCCCTGGCCGCCCGGCGCTGACGCCAGTCAACTTACTGATGCGTCCGGGCGGCGGGGTTGCGATGCTGACCTGCATAAGCCGCCCACAGGTGGCACGTACGCGCATGGAAAGAGATCAGGCAGCATGTCCGATATCAAGCCCGTCCTCGAAGAGGCCGCACAGGCGTTCGCCGAGGCGACCAAGAACCCGCCGTATCTCTACGACCTCGGCCCGGTCGAGGGCCGCAAGGCCGTGGACGGCGTCCAGGACGGCGACGTCCCCGTGCCGGACGCCGACATCGAGGACCTCACCGTCCCCGGCGGCCCGTCGGGCGAGGTCTCCATCCGGATCTTCCGGCCGGCCGGCGCCCAGGGCACCCTGCCCGTGATCCTGTACGTCCACGGCGCCGGCTGGGTGTTCGGCAACGCCCACACCCACGACCGGCTCGTCCGCGAGCTCACCGTACGGGCCCAGGCCGCGACGGTCTTCGTGAACTACAGCCTCTCCCCGGAGGCGAAGTACCCCACCGCGATCGAGGAGATCTACGCCGCGCTCCAGTGGATCTCCGAGCACGGGGCCGAGCACGATCTCGACCCGGCCCGCATCGCGGTGGCCGGTGACTCGGTCGGCGGCAACATGACCGCGGCCACCACCATCCTGGCCAAGCGGCGCAACGGGCCGAAGCTGGCCGCGCAGCTGCTGTTCTACCCGGTCACCGACGCCGCCTTCGACACCGGCTCCTACGATCAGTTCGCCACCGGCTACTTCCTCAGCCGCGACGGCATGAAGTGGTTCTGGGACCAGTACACGACCGACCCCGCCCAGCGGGCGGAGATCACCGCGTCGCCGCTGCGCGCGAGCCTGGACGAGCTCGCCGGGCTGCCGCCGGCGCTGGTCATCGTGGCCGAGGCCGACGTGCTCCGCGACGAGGGGGAGGCGTACGCCGCCAAGCTGCGCGCCGCCGGCGTGCCGACCACGGCCGTGCGCTACCAGGGGATCATCCACGACTTCGTCATGGTCAACGCGATGCGCGACACGTACGCGGCGAAGGCGGCCACCCAGCAGGGCGGCGAGTTCCTCCGCGACGCGCTGCGCCCTTGAGCGCCCGGACAGCCCACCCCTGATCAAGGAGCCCTCCCCATGACGGACAGCACCATTCCCACGGTCGTTCTCGTGCACGGCGCGTTCGCCGACGCCGCCAGCTGGACCGGCGTCATCGCCGAACTGCAGGAGCAGGGCGTTCCCGTGGTGGCCCCGCCCAACCCGCTGCGCGGCCTGGCCTCCGACGCGGCCTACATCGCCTCGGTGGCCGCCCAGATCGACGGCCCCGTCGTGCTGGTCGGCCATTCCTACGGCGGCGCGATCATCACCGTGGCCGGCGCGACCGCCAACGTCGTCGGCCTCGTCTACGTCGCCGCCTACGTGCTCGAGGACGACGAGAGCCTCGGCGAACTGCAGGGGCGCTTCCCGGAGCCGCCGCTGGGCGCCAACCTGCGGCAGTCGGCCTACCCGGTCGAGGGCGCCGACCCGGCGGTCGAGGTCACGATCGCCCCCGAGGCGTTCCCGGAGATCTTCGCCGCGGACGTCCCCGCCGAGGTCACCAAGATTCTCGCGGTGGCGCAGCGGCCGCTGGCCGCGGGGGCGTTCACCGAGACCGCGGCCACGGCGGCCTGGAGGACCAAGCCCTCCTGGGCCCTCATCGCCACCGCAGACCAGGCGATCAACCCCGAGGTCCAGCGGTTCGGCGCCAAGCGGGCGGGCGCGACCGTCGTCGAGGTCGAGGGGGCCTCGCACGCCGTCGCGGTGTCCCGTCCCAAGGACGTGGCCGACCTGATCCGCGAGGCGGTCCGGGCCGTCTCGGCCTGACATACGCGGGTTCTACAGCCGGGTGACCAGCAGGGCGACGTCGTCGCCGGCGCCGCTGCTGATGCCCAGGGAGCTCAGGGCGACGTCGGCGAGGCAATCGGGGGTCAGCCGGCTGCACCGGGCCAGCGCGGCGGTCAGACGCGCCAAGCCGACGTCGATGTCCTCCCCGCGGCGCTCGATGAGGCCGTCGGTGTACAGGACGAGGGTGTCTCCCGCGGTGTAGGGGAGCTCGGTCTGGGGGCGGGTGACGTGGTCGGGGCGGGCGCCCAGGGGAGGGTCGGTGGCCTGGTCCAGCAGCGCGCAGGAGCCGTCCGGGTGGAGCAGGACGGGCGGCAGATGTCCGGCGCTGCTGTAGGTGATGCGGCAGCCCGCGGTGTCGATCACGGCCTGGACCGCCGTGGTGGCCAGCGCGCCCTCGAGGGAACGGGCGTACAGACCGACCACCTCCAGCGCCGGGCCCGGCTCCTTGACCGCGCGGATCGCCGCGCTGAGCGCGCTGCGGAGCATTCCCATGACCGTCGCGGCCTCCAGACCCTGGCCCACGACGTCGCCGACCGCGACGGCGAAACAGCCGTCCGGCAGGTCGACGACGTCGTACCAATCGCCGCAGACGTTCAGCGTTCCGACGGCGGGCAGGTAGCGCACCGCGATGTCGTCGGGGTGGAGGTCCAGGTCGGGGGAGTGGAGCATGGCCTCCTGCAACGCGAGCGCGACCCGACGTTCGCGGGCGTGAGCATGGCGCAGCTCCTCGTTCAGCCGCTGCAACTCCTGCGCCCGTGCGTACAGCTCGGCCTCCATCGACTCCTCCTGCCCCGCCGAAAGGCGGACGGCGGGCTGCTGAGCGGAGCAGGAGTGGACGAACTCCGTCACGTCCTCCACCCGGTGCAGGATCCACGACACCGTCCCGTCCGGCGCCAGGACGGGGGTGTTGATCGGGGACCACCAGCGCTCCTCGAACGCTCCGGGGTGGTCGGCGAGCGGGATGTCGTACTTCTGCAACACCATCGTGTCCGCTTCCCGGTAGGCCAGCACCCGGTGCAGCGAGGCGCGCAGGTTCTTCACGCCCTCTGCGCAGGGGTCGTCAGGGTTGTCGGGGAAAGCGTCGAAGATGTGCCGCCCGATCAGATCCTCGGCCGTACGGCCGGTCGCGCGCAGGTAGGCGCGGTTCACGTCGACGATCATCAGGCCCGGATCCAGTACGAGGCACGGGCTCGGCGTGGCGGCGAACAGCGCCGCGTAATCGATCTGCGGCGCGCCCGGCTTGCGTGCGCCCTGCCTGTGCGGGCCGGCGATCCTGCCCACGCCATCCACTCTACGAGGTGTTCTGCCTGATCACAGCAAGAGGTTCACCCGGGGTGCGGCGCTTTCACAGTTGGTCAATCGAAATAGCGAGCTTATTGCAGCGCTGCTGCCGCCGGTCGCCGTCCAGGAAAAGCTCTGCGGCCAGGGTCCGGCCGGTCGTTGACGGCACGGGGACAATTGATTTACGCCGATATCCACAGCCGAAGGCGAAGGTTGTCATGCGGTGAGGGCCTCGCCTGGTGGCGATCGGCTCCAGCCGTACGTTCGGCTGGAACCGATCGACCCTCGTCCGTCAGCCCACGTGCAGGCTCGCGAGGAGCTGCTGCACCTGATGCAACAGCGCGTTAAGAAGCGACGCCAGGGCGTTCATGACAACACCGCCTTTTCACTCAGAGTGATGATCTAGTTGCTCTAAGCTACATCATGCAGGCCGGTTGTCCCTTGTACTGGATCAAGCGTGTAGGCGTGGCGCGCGCTCATCCTGCTGGAGGAAACTTTTCGAGATCCTGTCTCTGAAAGTTTCAAGGAGGTATCGACCTCATCCAGCGGTAAAGCTGGACTCCTATCCTCCATGGCTGGCATCCGTTGACGTCATGGTTAACGCTTACTACTCTCCGCCGAGAAATTATCTCACCAAATCTCGGAAAACTTTCTCGCCCCAGGAGGGCTCATGAGAGGGTCCATGAGGAGACGCGTCACCCGTCTGATCGCTCTGGCCGGAGCCACGGTCGCGGTCACCGCCGGCTTATCCCCGCTCCCCACCCTGCCGGCAGCCGCCGCCACGACCGCCACCGTCTCGGTCGACGCCGGGCAGACGCTGGCCACCATCCCCGCCGCCGGCGTCGGCATGAACGTCGCCGTGTGGGACGGGCGGATGAACGATCCGGCGACATCCACGCTGCTGAAGGACGCGGGTGTCAAGGCCGTCCGGTACCCGGGCGGCGGCTACGCCGACGGCTACCACTGGCAGACGCACACGGTCGAGGGCGGCGGGTACGTGGCGCCCAACACCAGGTTCGACGCGTACGTGGCCACGTCCCGCGCGGCCGGCGCGCAGCCGATCGTCACCGCGAACTACGGCTCGGGCACGGCGCAGGAGGCCGCCGACTGGGTGCGGTACGCCAACGTCACCAAGGGCTACGGCATCAAGTACTGGGAGATCGGCAACGAGATGTACGGCAACGGCCACTACGGTGCCGAATGGGAGACGGACAAGCACGCCAGCAAGAGCCCCGCCACGTACGCCACCAACCTGCTCGACTACATCACCGCGATGAAGGCGGTCGACCCCACGATCAAGATCGGCGCGGTCCTGACGACGCCGGGCAACTGGCCGGACGGCGTCGTCGGCCCCGGCGACACGATGGACTGGAACCGCACCGTCATGTCCATCGCCGGCTCGCGGATCGACTTCGTGATCGTGCACCACTACCCGAACAGCGCCAACGAGGCCGAGCTCGTGACCAAGCCGCAGGCCGAGGTCCCGAGCATGACGAGCGCGCTGCGCGCACTGATCAACCAGTACGCGGGCGGCAACGCCCCCAACGTCGGCATCGCCGTCACCGAGGACAGCTCCAACTACGCGTTGAACACCTCGCCGTCCGGCCTGTACGCACCGGACGTCTACCTGACCTGGATGGAGAACGGCGCGTTCAACATCGACTGGTGGAACCTGCGCAACGGCACCGACTGCAGCAAGGTCACCACCATCCAGGGGGCGACGGACTACAACGACGGCGGCGTGGTGTCCAGCGGGGCGTCCTGCGAACCGGCCGCCAACACGCCGTTCCCGCCGTACTACGGCATCCAGATGATGACCAGGCTCGGCGCCTCCGGCGACGCGCTGGTGCGGACGACGTCCTCCACCGCGATGCTGTCCACGCACGCCGTCAAGCGCGCCAACGGCGACGTGAGCGTCATGCTGATCAACAAGGACCCGAACAACGCCACGACGGTCAACCTCTCCTACAGCGGCTTCACCCCGTCCTCGGCGACGCCGACCGTGTACTCGTACCTGAAGAACGCCTCGTCGATCGGCTCGGCCTCCACCGGGAGCGCCGCCGTACAGACCGTGCCCGCCTACTCCGTCGTGGTCGTCCAGTTGCGCGCGGGAAGCGGCGGCGGGACCGGCGCCTGCCGGGTCGACTACACCAAGAACGAGTGGCAGGGCGGGCTCACCGCGAGCGTGACGATCAGGAACACCGGCGGCAGCGCGGTCGACGGATGGCGGCTGACCTTCACGTTCCCCGGCGACACCAAGGTGACCACCGCCTGGAACGCGAGCGTGACGCAGAGCGGCGCGGCGGTGACGGCCACCAACGCGTCGTACAACGGCGCCATACCGGCGGGCGGCTCCCAGTCGTTCGGGTTCCAGGGCACCTGGACCGGCAACGACGCGAACCCCACCGGCTTCGCGCTCAACGGGTCCGCCTGCTCCGCCGGCTGACCTGACCACTCGGTGGTCTCCGAGCCGCCGCCGCGCGGCCGGAGCACCCGCTGGCCGGGCTCGACGGCCGGTACCTGTCGACGGAGGTGGCTGGTGGCTTCACCGGACGGGTGATCGGCATGTACGCCGCGTCCGGCACGGTGCGGTTCGACTGGTTCGACTGGTTCGACTACGAGCCTCTCGATCACGACACAGGGCCGGGGCAGGTTATTCTTGCGCCGTGAACGGGCCCATGACGGGCGACTAGACGGGGCCGATGAGGAGGGGAGCCAGGGTGTCACACGCCGAGTCGGGCGAACCGGTGGCTGACCGGGAAGCCTCGCGAGGCGATTCGTCCAGACCCGTGACGATCTCCTACATCGCGGAGACCGCCGGAGTGTCCATCCCCACGGTCTCCAAGGTCATCAACGGCCGTTCCGGCGTGTCCGCGGACACGCGTGCCCGCGTCGAGGCGCTGATCAGCGAGTACGGATACCGCAGGACCAACCGCAGCAACATGATGGAGCTCGTCTTCGACGAGCTCGAGCACATGTGGGGCACCGAGATCATCCGCGGGGTGGAGCGGGTGGCCCGCGAACACCGCGTGGCCGTCGTGCTGACGGAGTTCGGCCCGGAGCGCAACGCGGTCCACTATCCGAGCGAGGACACCCTGGCCCGCCGCCCCGCCTGCGTGGTGACGGTGGCCCAGCTGTCGGCTGAGCAGCGCAACCAGCTGCGCGCCAAAGGCATCCCGTTCGTGGTCTTCGACCCCGCCACCGAGCTGCCGGACGACGTCCCCTTCGTCGGAGCGACGAACTGGTCCGGCGGGCGGTCGGCCACCCGCCACCTGATCGAGCTGGGACACCGCCGCATCGCGATGATCGGCGGCCCCGACCGGACCCTCTACTGCCAGGCCAGGCTCGACGGCTACCGCTCCGCCCGGGAGTCCGCCGGCCTCCCGGTGGAGGCCGACCTCGTCGTACGCACCCTGCTCACCACCGAGGACGGCCGCGCCGCCGCGCTCGAGCTGCTGAACCGCCCGGAGCGGCCCACGGCGATCTTCGCCTGCAACGACCTGCAGGCGATCGGCGTCTACCAGGCCGCGCGGACGATGGGGCTGCGGATCCCCGCGGACCTGAGCGTGGTCGGCTTCGACGACCTGCCCATCGCCGCCCTGGTCGATCCGCCGCTGACCACCGTCCGCCAACCGCTCACCGAGATGGCCGCGGCCGCCACCGAGCTGGCGCTCGCCCTGGGGCGCGGGGAAGAGACGCCGCAGGCCGGGCTCGAGCTGGCCACCACCCTCACGGTCCGGGAGAGCACCGCTCCACCGGCCGACCGTGAGGGCGCCCGGGGGTGACGGAAGGCCCCACCAGTCGTGGATCGTGCCGTCCCGCAGCCGGTTGACCGGCACGTACGCCGGCTCCTCAGCGAGACTGCGAGCCTACAGGAGGTCCGTGACGCGGTTCTCGGTCCAACCTTGGGCCTGGCCGACGCCCACCTGGAGCAATGCTCTGAGCTCGTAGAATCGGACCACGTCTCGGGAATGGGAGTTCCATGGCCGCGCCTGGTCGACGACGAGTGACCATCGCCGATGTGGCGACTCACGCTCAGGTCTCCGTCACAGCGGTGTCCAAGGTGATCCGCAACGCCTATGGTGTCAGCCCGGCCATGAAAGACCGGGTCAAGGCGGCCATCCAGGAGCTCGGCTACCGGCCGCAGGCGGTGGCCCGCGGCATGCGCGGGCGCACCTTCACCATCGGACTCGTCCTGCCGCACATCAGGAACCCGTTCTTCGCCGACATCCTCGACGGCCTCACCGAATATTTGGAGAACACCGACTACCAGGCGTTCATGATCCAGGGCGGCGCGACCCGCAAGGTCGAGATCCGAGCGGTCGACGCTCTCATGGACCGCCAGGTGGACGGCATCATCATGGTCGCCCCGCTCGCCTCGAAAGCGCGCCTGGAGGAAGTGGCCAAGGAGAAGCCGACCGTGGTGCTCGCCCGGCACGAGCGCTCGTCGTACTACGACTCGGTGTTCGACGACGACGAAGCGGGCGCCGAACTCGTCGTGAAGCACCTCATCGAACTGGGCCACCGCCGCATCGCGCACATCACGCACCAGGACGACAGCCAGGCGCGGCCGGCCGACCTGCTGCACAACATCCGGTCGGCGACCTACGAACGCGTGATGCGCGAGCACGGGCTCGGCGACGAGATCGCCATCGCGACCAGCTTCTATCACGAGCAGGGCGGCTACGAGGGGGCTCGCGAGCTGCTGAGCCGTTCGATCCAGCCGACGGCGATCTTCGCCGGAGCCGACCAGGCGGCGCTCGGCGCGCTCGCCGCAGTCCACGAGGCCGGCCTGGCCGTCCCGGCGGACGTCTCGGTCGCGGGTTACGACAACATCCACCTGGCCGCCCTGCCCAACATCGCGCTGACCAGCGTCGACCAGGACGGTGCCGAGATGGGCCGGGCCGCGGGCAAGCTCCTGCTGGAACGCATCGAAGGCCGCATGACGCCCGTGCGCTTCTCGGTCACCCCGAGCCTGGTCGTCCGCGGCTCCACGGCCGCACCGGGAGAGTCCGTCAGCTGAGATTCCGGCTGCCCAAGCAGGGTCCCGCGCTGCCCGCCGTAGATACCGTTACCGATTTAGACCCTGTTACAGCGACTCAACCTGGGAAAAAGCTGGGTACCGTTACCCAAAACATTCTTGACACTTCCTTCACGTAACGCCTACGTTAACCGCATCGGGGAGTCGCTTAAAACGATTCAATAACCCTGGAGGGGTGTGTGAAGACCTCCCACCGCACGCTCGCGACGGCTGCGGCCGTCCTGGCGCTGGCGGCTCTGACCTCCTGCGGTTCCGGCTCGGAGCCCGCCGCCGACGGCACCGTCACCCTCTCCTTCATGACAGGCAGCGACCAGTCGACCGTGGACACGTCCAAGGCGCTGGCCGATGCCTTCATGCAGGCCAACCCCAAGATCAAGGTCGAGATCGAGAACCAGCCGGGCGGCAGCGAGGGCGACAACATCGTCAAGACGCGCCTGTCGACCGGCGAGATGACGGACGTGTTCTGGTACAACTCCGGGTCGCTGCTCCAGGCGCTCAACCCGGCCCAGAGCCTGGTCGATCTCACCGGGGACCCGGTGGTGGCGAACGTCCAGCCGGACTACCTGCGGGTGGTGACCCAAGGGGATCACGTGTACGGCGTGCCGGCCACCGCAGCGTCCGGCGGCGGCATCCTCTACAACCGCAAGATCTACGACAAGCTCGGCCTGAAGGTGCCCACGACCTGGGCGGAGTTCATGGCCAACAACGAGAAGATCAAGGCGGCCGGGATCACGCCGGTGATCTCGACGTTCAAGGACACCTGGACCTCGCAGCTGTTCGTCCTGGCCGACTTCTACAACGTGCAGGCCGCGGTCCCGAACTTCGCCGCCGACTACACCGCGGGCAAGGCCAAGTTCGCCACCACGCCGGCGGCGCTGGCGAGCTTCCAGCACCTGGCCGACGTCAAGGGCTACCTCAACAAGGGCTTCGGCTCGGCCACCCTGGACCAGGGGCTGAAGATGCTCGCCGAAGGCGAAGGCGCGCACTATCCGATGCTCACCGCGATCCTGCCGCCGGTGCTGGCCACGAGCCCGCAGGCCGCAACGGACATCGGCTTCTTCGGCGTCCCCGGCACCGACCCGGCCAAGAACGGCGCCACCGTGTGGGAGCCACCGGCCATCTACATCCCCAAGAGCACCAAGAACCTGGACGCGGCCAAGAAGTTCGCGGCCTTCGTCGCTTCGCCTGCCGCCGCTGAGGCCATCAGCAAGGTGGTGCAGCCGACGGGACCGTACCGGGTGAAGGGTGCCAAGCTGCCCGACAACGCCATCCAGGTCGCCAAGGACGTGCAGGCGTACATCGACAAGGGTTCCACCGCGCCGGCGCTGGAGTTCCTGTCCCCGGTCAAGGGCCCGTCGCTTGAGCAGATCACCGTCGCGGTCGGCTCGGGGCTGACGCCGGCCGCCGAGGGGGCGGCCCAGTACGACAAGGATGTCGAGAAGCAGGCCAAGCAGTTGGGGCTCGCGGGGTGGTGACCAGGCAGGACGCCGGGCCTCGCTCGGGGCCCGGCCCGGCACTCGCGCGGCCGCCCGCCGGCCCGGCCAAGCGCACGTCGGCCTACCCGTACGCGCTGTACCTGCCGGCCGCCGTCGTCTACCTGGTGATCTTCCTGGTGCCGACGGTGATGGCCTTCTACTTCGCGCTGACCCGCTGGACCCTGTTCGACAGCACCTTCGTGGGCCTGGACAACTTCCGCGACTTCCTGTCCGAGCAGAACCTGCGCATCGGCTTCACCAACACGCTGTTCTACGCCGTCGTCACCAGCGGCCTCAAGGTGATCCTCGGCCTGCTGCTGGGCGTGCTGCTCACCTCACGGCTGCGGCTGCGCGGATTCCTGCGCTCGGTGGTGTTCTTCCCCGTCCTGGTCTCCACGGTCGCGGTCGGCATCACCTTCAGCGCCCTGCTCAGGCCGGACACCGGCCTGGTCAACAAGGCCCTGGCCGTGGTCGGCATCGACGGCCCCGACTGGCTCGGCGACGCCGGCACCGCGCTGCTGTCGGTCGCCCTGGTGGATGTGTGGAAGGGCGTCGGCATCGCCACCGTCATCTACATCGCCGGCATCCTGTCCATCCCCCGCGACTACTACCAGGCCGTGGCCGTGGACGGCGGCGGGGCCTGGCACCGCTTCCGCCACGTCACCCTGCCGCTGTCCTGGCCGGCCACCTACTCGGTGATCATCCTGTCGTTCATCGGCGGCCTGCGCTCCTTCGACCTGATCTGGACGATGACGCGCGGCGGGCCCGGCTTCACCAGCGACACCATCGCCTCGATCATCTACAAGCAGTACCAGGCCGGCTTCTTCGGCCTGTCCACCGCCGGCAACGTGCTGCTGTTCGTCGTGGTCACCGCCATCGTCGTCCCGCTCAACTACTTCCTCGGCAAAAGGCAGGTGCCCGCATGACCGCGCTGAGAAGGCTCGGTGCCGAGGCGATCGCGCTGGTGCTGGCCGGGGTGATCTTCCTGATCCCGTTCGCGCTCATGCTGCTGACCGCGGTCAAGGACCAGACGCAGGCCACCGACCTGGACTTCGCCTGGCCGGCCAACTGGCCGATCGTGCAGAACTTCGTGGACGTGATCGAGGCCCGCGACTACGTGCTGCTGCGCGCGTACCTGAACTCCACGATCCTCACCGTCACCTCGGTCGCGCTGATCGTGGTGTTCGCCGCGATGGCCGCGTTCGTGTTGCAACGCAGGGTGGGGAAGGTCGGCAGGGTGGCCGACTTCCTGGTGTTGTCCGGCCTGATCATCCCGCCGGCGATCGTGCCCACGATCTGGCTGCTGCAGGGATTGGGACTGTTCAAGACCCTGCCCGGGCTGATCCTGGTGGAGGTGGCCTTCGGGCTGTCGTACGCGGTGCTGCTGTTCCGGGCGTTCATCGCGGCCATCCCGCGCGAACTGGACGAGGCCGCCCAGATCGATGGCTGCACCGGGCTCGCGCTCTTCTTCCGGGTGATCTTCCCCCTGCTCAAGCCGGTCACCATCACCGTGGTCCTGACCACCTCGGTGGCCATCTTCAACGACTTCGTCAACCCGCTCTACTTCACCCCGGGCGACGACAACGCCACCGTGCAGGTGACCCTCTACAACTTCCAGAGCCAGTACAACACCCAGTGGAACCTGCTGTTCATGGACATCGTCCTGATCACGATCCCACCGCTGCTGCTGTTCATCTTCTTCAACCGCAAGATCGTCGCCGGCATGACCGCCGGCGCCATCAAGGGATGACATGACCTGGGGGCGGTGCGTATCCGGAAAGGCTGCCTGATGATCCACCACCACGAGTTCCAGCACCGAGGGCTGACCCTGCGCTCCAGCGTGCACATTCCCGAGGGCCAGGCCACCGCCCGCAGGCCCACGGTGGTGTTCGTCCACGGGTTCTCCAACAACCGTATGGAGAATCGTTCCTTCGTCCTCATGGCGCGGCTGCTGGAGAGCGTCGGCGTCGCGTCGGTCCGGTTCGACCTGTCCGGGCACGGGGAAAGCGACGGAGATTTCTTCGACGTCACCATCACCAACGAAATAGCCGAAACCAGGTCGGTCGTTCAGGCCGTCCGCACCTTCGACTTCGCTGACCCCGAGCGTATCGCCCTGGTCGGGATGAGCATGGGCGGCGTCGTCGCGGGCATCGTCGCCGCCGAGGAACCCGGAATCCGAGCCGCGTGCCTGTGGTCGCCGGCCGCCGTCGCCCCCTTCGAAGTGGGCTCGGGCTACCTCAAGGGCCGCGACATCGCCGCCGAGATCAGGGAGAAGGGCTATTTCGACGCCGACAGCCACCGCATGAGCCCCGCCCTCGTCGAGGACATCGCCGGGCTCGACGTCTATGGCCGGTCCTGCGGTTATGCCGGGCCGGTGCGCATCATCCATGGCGACAAGGACGACATCGCCCCTGTCGCCTACGCCCGCCGCTATCTCGATCACTACGGCGGCAACGCCGAACTGGAAGTCGTCCCCGGAGCCGACCACGGATGGAGCACCGTTCCCCACCGCACCCGGCTGCACGAGTCGACGCTGCAGTTCCTCGGCGAGCAGCTGGAACCCTCCGCATGACCCGCTCCGGGGCGAGTGCATGCGCGTGCTGCTGGAGACCGCCCGCCGCTTGGTCGGCGATCACGAACGGTTCCACCTCGACGTCGATCATCAGTGCGTCCGAACGACTTCGCAGGCGGCCCCGGACAGCGGCGTGATCACGAGCTGATTGCCCTGCCACCCAATGCGGGCTGGCCGCAAGCGCGGCCATACACGTCTGACCAACTTCTACGCGATGTCGAACTTGAAGCGTCGGGCGCGCGTATCTCGTTCTGACGACGGCCGCGACCCCCTTTGTGGATGCCGCCTGATGACTCTCAAGGCCGGGCCGCATCCACAGACGGAGAGAGGGATTTATGAGACATCGACATGGTTCCCGCGTCCGCCGAAGGACGGCGGGTATGCTCACGGCCCTGGCTGTCATGAGCAGCGGTCTCACGGCCGGCGCTGCAAGTGCGGCATCCGGAACGGCTTTCGCGCCGGCCATCTCCTGCCCTTCTGTCGTGGACAGGCTGGGCCAAGTCCCCGCTCGCGCTCAGGCGGAGGTTGAGCGGAATCTGCAGCAGTTGGAGAACCAGATCGCTGAGGCCAATCGGCGGCTGGCAGGCTCGGCGGGGCAGGGCGGCCCGAACTTCGTCCAGAATGCGATCCTCGGGCCGCTGCGGGACAAGCGGACGGCGGCCCTTCAACGGATCCAGATCGCCTTCCAGCGCGCCGGCGCCCAAGCGCCGGCCAGCCTCCGAACCCTGGCGACATGTGAGCTTCGGAATGGCAATCCGGGCAACGGGAACGGCGGAAACAACGGGAACAACGGGGGCGGCGAAGACAACGGGAACAACGGGGGCGGCGAAGACAACGGAGATGGCGGAGACGGCGAGAACAACGGAAACAATGGAAACGGCGGAGGCCAGGCCAGGGGACCCGTTCCGGAGGACTTCGTTGACATCCGTTCTGTACAACCGAATGTGAGAACGCCCCGCACGCAGCAGGACGGCTCCAATGGGACCTTCAGCGTGGACTGCGGACGCAACGAGAAGCGCATCTTCAACTCGGACAACGTCATCGTGGCGCCCGGCGTGTCCAACGGTGCGCAGCACACGCACGACTACGTGGGGAACGAGTCCACCAACAACCAGTCCACCAATGAGAGCCTGCTGGCGGCCAGTACCACCTGCCGCAACGGCGACAAGTCCACGCACTACTGGCCCGTGCTGAGGGCACTGGGGCAGGAGGAATTCGACGCCAACCGGCGAGGCGGCGGGCTTGACCTGAACGTCGGCAAAATCCTCACCCCGGTCTCGGTGCAGATCACCTTCAAGGGCAACCCGACCGGCAAGGTGGTGGCGGCTCCGCAGTTCCTGCGCATCATCACCGGTAACGCCCGGGTCGGGGGAGCCGAAGCCAACGCCGGGTGGACCTGCATCGGCTTCGAGAACCGCCAATTGACGGACAAGTACCCGCTCTGCCCGCGAGGTAGCAGGCTGGTGCGGGTCTTCGATTTCCAGAGCTGCTGGGACGGCCAGAACGTCGACAGCGCCAACCACCGCACCCATGTCACCTTCCCGCAGGCCGACGGCAGCTGCCCGCAGGGCTTCCAGCCCATCCCCGCGCTGGAACACCGGCTCGTTTACAACGTGCCGCAGGGCCCCAATTTCGCCGTCGACACCTTTCCCGAGGAACTGCACAAGCCGGTCACCGACCACAGCGACTTCATCAACCTGATGAATGAGCAGCAGATGGGGCGGGTCGTCGACTGCATCAACAGCGGCAGACGCTGCCGCTGACCCTGAATTGAGCAAGGCGTGGCCGGGCGACCGGCCACGCCGTCCTCATCGCCAGGAGCAAGACCACATCAGGTGCGAGAAAGGGCAACATCATGGCTGGCTTCTCCCGCCCGCGATGCGCTCAAGGCGCCGCGCCAGCGGCGGTGGCGCGTCTGACCGGCGCCATCAGGAGGCGAGATCACGGCGGCATCGTCCTGTCGCTGGCCATCGCCTCGGCGCTCACGCTCACCGGATGCGGTGTGCAGGCCGAGGCGGCCAGGAGCACTGCCGCCTCCGGCGGGAACGCACCCCGCACGTACACCGTGGAGCAACTGGCGGCCGCCATCGGCTGCACCGCCGAGATCACCCTCAAGGCACTGGACTACCGACAAGGGGAATGCACCAGCGACGGGATTCCGTACGTGTTCCTTGACTTCGTCACGGTTGAAGGCCAGCGTGAGTGGCTTGACTACGCCGAGATGTACGGCGGCCTCTACCTCGTCGGCGATCGATGGGCGCTGTCGGCCAAGTCCACGTCCTTCATGCAGGAACTGAGCAGGAAACTCGGGGGCAAGGTCGAGGAACATGGCCCTGGCGGCACTGCCCCGTCCCCGAGATGACAGCGCGCTCTTCAGCATCTGCTGGGATATGGCAGTTCCGGAGCGTAGGAAGACCAGAGCGCGCGCGTCATTCCTTCGCCGTTCAATCTCTCGCACGCCAACTGCGCAACGTTGTCGCGCACCCGTCCGACCATGGAGACGTCCCACAACGAGAACGAGGAGTTCGTGTGCGCGACAAGAGTCCCGTCTCCGGGCAGGAAGACCAGGGAAACAACCAGCAGCTCGTTGGTGTCCATGGCCGGCCCTATCCGATGAACACGCCCGATATCGGAGATATCCCACAGGATGATGCTGCCGTCCACACTTCCCGTGGCCAACAGGTCGGCATTCTTCGAAAAGGCCACCGCGGAAACGGGTCCGACCTTCCCGGTCAGGCCGGTGACGATCTTCCTTGGCGCTTCCGGCGTGCTGATATCCCACAGACTGAACGAAGCGGTGGTGTGTCCGACGACAAAGAATCGCCCATCAGCCGAGAGGCCGACCGACGAACGGAAGGAACCGATGAGGCCGGTGGGAACGGTCCCGACCTGCCGCGGCGAACGAGGATGGGAGATATCCCAGATCTTGGCACTGTCATCCACGCCCACACTGACCAGAATCCGCTTGCTCGAAGCCAGCAGGACATCCCTGAGTTCGCCTCCATGGTGGATCGTCACCAACTCGGCAGGAGTCTCCACCCTCCGCATGTCGGTGAGACGCACCGCGCCACGCACGTCCGCGCTGGCAAGCATGGCCCCGTCAGCGCTCCAGGCGAGGGACACGACAGTGCCCGTGTGCCCGGAAACCGCGGTGGGCAGTGGTACGAAGCCGCTCCGCCCGGAGGCTTTCCAAATCTTGACACCGAAGTCGCCTGGGCCGCTCGGCGTGGCAAGGAAGCGTCCGTCCGCCGAGAGGGCCGAAGCGTACGGACCGCCTTCGGAGTTCTTGTCCGGTGGCGTCCAGAACCTGATCGTCGGCAGAGCCACCGGCTTGCCTGGGTCGCCGACATCCCACAGCATGGCCTGACCGTTCTCCGCGCCGTCGGCCAGGAAGTCGCCTCCAGCGGACAGCGTCGCCGAGGTCGGTCCCAGAGCGCTTCCCGGCAATTTCTGCTGCCCGGGCAAGGGAACACCCAGGAGATGAGGGCGAGTCCTGGCGTCCGACATGTCCCACAGCATCACCGAACCGTCCTGTCCGGCGGTGGCCAGCAGCGATCCGTCCTTGGACAGCGATATTCCGAGAACCGGCCCACGGTGGCCGGTAAGTGGAATGTCGGTTCGATCGGGGGCCAGGAATCTTTGCTCGGAAAGCTTGACGCCGACCGGAAACTTCAATATTTGAACCGTGCCGTCCTGGCTGCTGCAAATCAGGCGCGTGCCGTCCGGAGTGAAGGTCATGGATGTGATCTTGTCGGTCTGGTAGGTGGCCGACGTCGTGTCGCTGACCTTTCGCGGTGACGCTGGATCCGTCAGATTCCAGATGGTCAGGCCGACGTCCTCGGTCGCCATCACCAAGAGGTCGCCATCGGGAGAGAAGGCCAGATCGCTGATAAGTGAGGACGGGGCCGGAATGGGTTTCCCGAGTCGATGTGCGGCTTGTGGGTCGGCCACGTCCCACAATTGCATTTTCTGTGAGCTGCCGTCCGCGACCGCCAGCAGGCGGCCATCCGCTGACATTGCCAGAGGCGGGTTGTCATGACTCCCTGCTCGAGATCTGAAGTTGGCGGCGACCTTCAGATCCCCGTCGGGCCGAACCTGCAGGAGTGCGGCATTGGCAGGATTGCCGACCACGAGTTTCTGCCCGTCGGCCGCCCAGACGATGTCGGTCACATTGCTGCCGAGCCCAGGGATCTGGCCCAGCTTCCTTGGCTTGTCCCGGGTCGACATGTCCCAGAACGACACGGAATCCCGGTCTCCGACGACCAGCATCTTGCCATCGGGCCGCCAGGCCAGTGCGGATACCACGTCCTTGAACATGGTGAGAGGCGGGCCGATCAATTGCGGACGGTGTGGATCGGAAACATCCCAGAGTTTGAGCGTGGCATTGTCGTCACCGCTGGCCATGACGGCGTCCTTGGGTGACATCGCCACAGATTCCACACGACCCTTGAAGTCGAGAATGGTGCCTTCGTAGCGCGAGGTCGTCAAAGTCTGCAACAGGCTTGCATTCGTGGCTCGATTGGGGTCCAGCCGGTACGCGGCGACCCCCAGTTGCAGCGCCAGGCGCGGGTCGGACTCCCGGACCGCCTCTGCGCCGGCGACCATGCTTCGGGCGGTCGCCACCTGTGCCTGGCGCTGTGCCGCCCTGCTCTGCGACCATGCCACGAACGCGCCCGTCGAAGCGATGAGAGTGAGTACGACCAGCGCCGCTATCGCACCGCGCCTGATTCTGCCGCGTTGCCGTTCGTAGGTGACGGACGCCTCGAAGAACCGCTCCGAGTTCGATTCGAGCTGGTGGTGGTCGATCGCCTTGGCCACCCGTTCCCTGACCGCGTCGAGCCGCCCGCCCCGGTAGAGCAGAGAGGGATCACGGTCGACCATCCACGCTTTCGCGTCCGCGGCGAGCTCGTCGCGTAGGATCAGCCATTCTCGATTCTCCTTCACCAGGTCCTGAAGGAGCGGCCAGGCCTGCAGCAGCCTCTCGTGACTGATACGGACGATCTCTCGATCGGTAGTGATCAATCGGGCCGCGTCCAGCGCCTTCACGGACTGCAATGCAGCTTCGGGATCCAGGCCTCGTAGGAGGTCGCCCTGGTTCACGGGTCGCGCTGTGACGATCGGCTCGGTGTCGATGTTCGAGACATCGCCACTGATTTTGATGAGCCTGAGCATGATGCTCTGCGTGGCCAGCTGCGCCGAAGGGGTGAGCGCCCGGTAGGTGTCATCAGCTGATCGCTCGATCGCCCGCTCTATGCCTCCGCTCTCCCGGTAGCCTCGCACTGTCAGCCGTCTGCCCTCCCGACGTTTCCACGTCTCCCAGAGCGAGTGTGAGAGCAGCGGCAGAGATCCGGGTTCAGGACCTTGTGGGCGAAAGGCGCCTAGTTCGTGCAGGACCAGATCCGCCAGCCCTTCATCCAGTTCCAGGCCCAGCATCGTCGCAGGTTGCTCGATGGCCGCACGTAGCTCTGGCGGCTTCATCGGCTCGATCACGAATTGCCTGTCCTGAAGGGCAGCGGACAGTTCCGGATGCCGGGTCGCCTGGCTGTAGAAATCCGCGCGGAGTGCGCCGATGACGACTGCCGGAGGCCGACCGGTCCGGGGATCAGGAAGGGTCATGGCGTGCAGGCAGCGAATGAACCTGCTACGCAGTCCTTCGTCCTCGCACAGAGTGAATATCTCTTCCAGTTGGTCGACCAGAAGGATCAGGCGCACGCCCGGGCGGTCGGCGAGCAGATCTGTGGCCAGGCGGCAGGAGTGGTCGGGGTCGGAGAACACCCGATTGAAGGCTGCCGGGTCATCAGGGGCCAGTCGCGCGGCCAGTGCTTGAACGGGAGACGATCCCGGCGTCATGCTGATGCAGGGCCAGCCGCTGGTGCCGGATATGTTGAGATCTCCACGACGCATTCTCGCGAGCAGGCCGGCCTGCAGCAGCGAACTCTTTCCACTGCCTGACGCGCCGACCAACAGCATGACCCCGGCAGTGCTCAGCCGATCGGCGATCTTCTTGAGAATGGCGGAAGTCAGCTCGTCGCGTCCGTGGAAGATCTTCGAGTCCTCCTCGCCGAACGGCTGGAGACTCAGATAAGGGCTGCGCCCCGGTAACTGGGCCTCCTTCTGCCCTGAAGAGATCTCTTGTGAAGCAGATCGATTTGACGACAGGATGATATGGCCGCTTCGTCCTCCTTCCTGCCGGTGAGGCAGCGGGCCGCTTCTCTCCCACATTCTGCGGAGGATGAAATGGTAGGCGTCGTCAAGGGTCAGGAAATTACCGGCGAGGGGATCGCCGTTGTCCAGCAGCGAGATCAGGTCACCGGTGAATGTGGTGTATTCCTGGTCTTCCGGTGCCAGCGCGAGTTGTTCGGCGGAACCGAGGAGGTACAACCCATGGGTCGGGGACGGCTGAAAAACTGATTCCGGTGCCCAGGACCCCAGGTCCGTGCGTCCGGAGAAGCAGCAGTCCAGGACGACCACGGTCGAGGCGGTCGGCGAGCCGGCGATGGCCTGCCGCAACATCGACGTCGAGTAGGCCTGGAGTTCCGCGAGGCCAGGCGTGAGCGTGCTGGTGGAAGACGCTGCCAGATAGAGCTGTCCCTCCGAGCTCCAGAGCCCGTGGCCGATGTAGTAGACCAGCAGTATGGTCTTGGCCTTTTTTGCCTCTTCGGTCACTGCGGATCCGATGGCCAAGGCATTGGGCGGATTCAGCAGCAGGCGAATATGCTCGTCCGGCACACCACACCTGTTCACCAGGCGGTCCCGTAGTGCGGTGATGGTCCGTTCGACGGCGGGCACCGCCGGCAGCTGAGAGTCACTGTGGTCGGCGGTGCCGATCAACAGGACACGCACACCCTCACCCGACAGGTCACTCATCCGGCGTCCGCCCCTGATCGTGTTTCTCCTCCGCTTGGCGGAGTTCACGCAGGACCGACTCCACTTGCTCCCGCAATTCCGCGGGCGAAAGTGCTTTGACCTGAGTCGCGTCGACATGGATTTGATGCCCGTCGGGCAGGTCTACTCGAACCTTGACCGCGCCGCTTTGTTGCCGTACCCAGGACAGCAGAGCAGAAGCGAATGCGGTGCCCGCCGCACCAGAACTAAGAGCAACGACAATGCTTTCCAGAAACGGCCCCAAAGTGCCGGGAGGTGGCGGGGCCGTCACGTCATTGACGCGGCCTTTCAGCTCGGCCGTGCCTCCGATCCAGTGGCGCAACGACTCCAGGTGGCGTGAATCTTCTTCATCTTCGATCGATACGCGTACGTCCATGACGTCCCTCCTGGTGGGTCACGTTCGCGTACCTAAGATAGAGCGAAAGTACACGGAAATCATAAGATCAAATAACTTGAGTCCGAAGCGCGTAACTTACGTCCATTTGTATTATGCAGAAACACCAGACGGCTGAAATGTCAAGATGTCCGAACGGCCAACGCTATCCGTGGGTGGCGTTGCGGCTCGCCGACCTCAGCGCGCCGGTGGTCGTGGAGCTCGCGGCCGCACGTCGGGGGCGCAGGTGGGGGATGGGTGGACGCGACGATGGGGGCTTCCGGCGCGGCCTCGCCCGCAGTGTGGGGCCGGCGGATAACTATGTATATCCAGTAGGAAATGTTGACTTTAGGTGATCCGGCTCGTAGCTTCGTGGGCATGAGCCAGGCCGCGAACCTGACCCGGCGCCCGCACGTGGACCACGGCCACGTCGCCAGCGCGCAGTGTCGCTGATCACGAGATCTCATCCATCGACCCCCCTCTCCAGAGGAGTGATTTCGTGATCGAAAGTGGAGGCGGCTCGTGACGCTGCCGGAGGTGCAGGAGGTCTCGCGCCAGGACGCGGAGCGGCCCCTGGAGGTGGTCACGGCCCGGCACCCGCTGCGGTGGCTGGCCGCGGCAGGCGTACTCGTCCTACTGGCCATGGTCGCCAGCGCCCTGATCACCAACCCCGCGTGGGAGTGGCCCATCGTCGGGCAGTACCTGTTCGCGCCGTCGGTGGTGCGCTCGGTGCTGCTCACGCTGGAGCTGACCGCGCTGGGCATCGTGCTCGGGTTCGTGCTGGGCACGCTGCTGGCGCTCATGCGGCTCTCGCCCAACCGGCTGCTGTCGTCGGTGGCCTGGGCATACGTGTGGCTGTTCCGGTCGGTGCCGCTCATCCTGCAACTGCTGTTCTGGTACAACCTCGCGCTGCTCTACCCCAGGCTGTCGGTGGGCGTGCCGTTCGGGCCGGCGTTCTTCGACTTCGGCACGATGGACCTGATCGGGCCGCTGACCGCGGCGGCGCTCGGGCTGGCGCTGCACCAGGCCGCGTACGCCGCCGAGATCGTCCGCGGCGGCCTGCTGTCGGTGGACCACGGGCAGCGGGAGGCGGCGGCCGCCCTGGGGTTGCCGCCGGCGCGGCGGCTCTTCAGGATCATCCTGCCGCAGGCCATGCGGACCATCGTGCCCACCGCGGGCAACGAGATCATCGGCCTGGTCAAGGGCACCTCGGTCGTCTACATCATGGCGCTGCCGGAGCTGTTCTACCAGGTGCAGGTGATCTACAACCGCAACGGCAGGGTCATGGCGCTGCTGCTGGTCGCGGCCATCTGGTACCTCATCCTGACCACCGCCCTGTCGATCGTGCAGTACTACGTGGAGCGGCACTACGGCAGGGGGCGCGGATGAGCGCCATGGTGAGGTTACGCGGCGTGCACAAGAGCTTCGGCGCCCTGCACGTGCTGCGCGGAGTGGACCTGGACGTCCGCCAGGGTCAGGTGCTGGTGATCCTGGGCCCCTCGGGGTCGGGGAAGTCCACGCTCCTGCGGACGATCAACCACCTGGAGAAGGTGGACCGCGGCTCGGTCCGCGTCGATGGCCAGTTGCTCGGCTACCGGCAGGCCGGCGACCGCCTGTACGAGCTGCCGGAACGCGAGGTGCTGCGCCAGCGCACCCAGATCGGGTTCGTCTTCCAGTCGTTCAACCTGTTCCCGCACCTCACCGTCAGGCAGAACCTCATGGAGGCGCCGCTGTCGGCCCAGGGCCGGCCGCGGGCCGAGGTGGCGCCGCTGGCCGAGCGGCTGCTGGCCCGGGTGGGGTTGGCGGACAAGGCCGACGCCTACCCGCGCACGCTGTCGGGCGGGCAGCAGCAGCGGGTCGCCATCGCCAGGGCGCTCGCTCTGGAGCCCAAGCTGCTGCTGTTCGACGAGCCGACCTCGGCGCTGGACCCCGAACTGGTGGGCGAGGTGCTGGACGTCATCAAGGACCTCGCCCGCGCCGGCACCACGATGATCGTGGTCACCCACGAGATCGGGTTCGCCCGGGAGGTGGCCGACATCGTGGCCTTCATGGACGCCGGCCGCATCGTCGAGCTCGGACCGCCCGCACAGCTCCTGGACGCCCCCGCCCACGAACGTACCCGCACCTTCCTCAGCAAGGTTCTCTGATCCCGAAGGACACCGTGACATGCGCGCTTCGCTCGCGCGGGCCCTCGCCGTGCCCGCGCTCCTCCTCCTGACCACCGCCTGCGGCGCCGAGCCCGCCGTCACCGCCCCGTCGGCCACCGCAGCCCCCGTGGTGGCGGGCAAGAAGATCAACCTCAGCCCTGACCAGAACCGGGTACGGGCCGACAAGGTGAACGCGATCGCGGCCCAGGTGCCCAAGGACATCGCCGCCGACGGCAAGCTCGCGGTGGGCTTCAGCGGCCAGGGCGCGGCGCCTCTGGTGTTCCGCGCCGACGACGACACCACCCTGATCGGCGTGGAGACCGACCTCGCCCAGCTCGTGGCCGACGTGCTGGGCCTGGAGATCTCCCCGCGGATCAGCTCGTGGGAGAACCTCTTCCTCGCCGCCAGGTCCGGCAAGGACGAGGTGGTCTTCAACAACGTCACGGTCACCGAGGAGCGCAAGGACACCTACGACTTCGCGACGTACCGGGTCGACCAGCTCGGCTGGCAGGTCCCCGGCAACAGCCCGATCAAGCAGATCGCCAAGCCGGCCGACATCGCCGGGCTGCGCGTCTCGGTCGGGTCTGGCACGAACCAGGAGAAGATCCTGCTCGACTGGGACAAGCAGAACAGGGCCGCCGGGCTGAAACCGGTCGAGATCCTCTACTACGAGAAGTACAGCGACGTGCTGCTGGGGCTCAAGTCCGGCCGCGTCCAGGCGTACTTCGGCCCGAACCCCACCATCGCCTACAACATCGCCGTCAGCGGCGGCTCCAGGATCGTCGGCACCTTCTCCGGCGCGGGCCCGGACCTGCAAGGACTCATCGCGGCCATGACCAAGAAGGACAACGGCCTGGTCAAGCCGCTCAACGAGGCGCTCAACACCGTGATCGAGAACGGTAAGTACAAGGAGGTGCTCGACCGGTGGGGTCTGGGCAACGAGGCGATCCCCGAGTCGCAGATCAACCCGCCCGGCCTGCCTCGGCAGGAGTCATGAGCGAGCTCACCGCGGAGGTGCGGCTCGTCCCCATGTCGGACCCGGCCGCCGCGCCGCTGCTGGCCGGGCTGCAACTGGAGTACACCTCCCGGTACGGGCCCAACGACGAGCTGGCGAGGTATCCGGAGTCCGAGTTCGCGCCGCCGTACGGGGCGTTCCTGATCGTGGTGTCCGGCGGCGAGACCGTGGCCGGCGGCGCGTTCCGCCGCTACGATGCGGCGACCGCCGAGGTCAAGCGCGTGTGGACGCACCCGCGCCACCGCCGCGAAGGGCTCGGCCGCCTCGTCGTACGCGAGCTGGAGCGGGAAGCGCTGCGCCGCGGGTACGGCCGGATCTACCTGACCACCGGGCCGCGCCAGCCCGAGGCCGTGCGCCTCTATCTGGCCAGTGGCTACGACCCGCAGTTCGACGTCGCCGACCGCCCCGCGCAGGGCCCGCTCGCCTTCGTCAAGGATCTGCATGGATTCCTGTAAAGCGAGTAGGGAAAGTTGACTATCTGCAACGTGTGATCGTACATTACCGGCATGAACGAGGACCGCGACGTGGCCGTCCGCACGGACCTCTCGGGGGATATGCACTGGTACGACCTCCCGGACGACGAGGCCGAGCTCGAGCAGGAGGAGCAGCCCTCCGCACCGCGGCGGTCCTGGTGGCGCCGGTCGGCGTTCACCGATGCCGCCGAGGCGTGACGGCGGCCACCGAGGAAACGTTCAAGGAAGGTCATCGTCCGTGCCCAGCCCCGAGCCGTCGCCTAGTGTCGCGGACATGTCGATCGACGAGAACGCCGCCCTGCTCCCCGACCTCGATCGCGCCGTGGTCGCGGTCGAGCCGCCGGTCGAGGGGGAGGGGCACTGGGCGGGCGCGCCCAGCGCGGTGGCCGCGGACGGGCTGATCTACCTCGCCTACCGGCTGCGCCGCCCGGTCGGGCAGGGGCGTGGGTACGCCGTCGTGGTCGCCCGCTCGGCGGACGGCGAGCGCTTCGAGACGCTGACCACCGTCACCCGCGAGCAGATGGACGCCGAGTCCCTGGAGCGGCCCGCGCTGGTACGCCTGCCGGACGGGCGCTGGCGGCTGTACCTGAGCTGCGCCACCACCGGCACCAAGCACTGGCGGGTGGAGGTGCTCGAGGCGGCCGACCCGGCGGCGTTCGACGCGCGCTCGCGGGTCACCGTTCTGCCGGGCGACCCGAAGACCGGAGTGAAGGACACGGTGATCGTACGGCGCGACGGCGTCTGGCACCTGTGGGCCTCCTGCCACCCGCTCGCCGACCCAGACGAGGCCGACCAGATGGTCACGGACTACGCCACCAGCGCCGACGGCCTGGAGTGGACCTGGCACGGCACGGCGCTGAGCGGCCGGCCCGGGCTGTGGGACGCGCGCGGCGTCCGGATCAGCGCGGTGCGCTTCGACGGCGACCGCGTGGTGGCGTTCTACGACGGGCGGGCGAGTGCGGCGGAGAACTACGAGGAGCGCACCGGCATCGCCGCCGGCACGGACCCGGCCGTGCTGACCGCGCTGGGCGAGGCCCCTGCGGCCGAGTCGCCGCATCGCGGCCGGGGCCTGCGTTACCTGGAGCTCGTGGACCTGCCGGGTGGCGGGGTCCGGCTGTACTACGAGTTCACCCGCCCGGACGGCGCCCACGAGTTGCGTACCGAGCTGCGATGATCAGGACCGGCGGCCGTTGCGTGACTGCCGCTGGCCCGGTGGCCGGGCGCCGACCAGCCCGCCGGAGCGCTCGCGGGGGCGGAGCCAGTCGCTGAAGTCCTCGCCGGTGACGCGCTGGAGCAGCCGGATGTCGTCGGCGAAGTAGGGGATGAGCCGCCGGCGCTGCTCCCAGGGCCACCGGGTTCCTCCTGGCGCTCGTCAAAGTAGCCCCATTTTCCTACCAGAAGTATGGGATATCAAGTACCCTATAAGTCGAGTAGGAAATAACTCTTGAAACCCGGAGAGCCCGTGTCCATCACCCAGACGCCGGTCTACGCAAGTCCCGTCGACCATGCCGCGTACGGTCATTACGGCCCCGGCCGTCTGCACCTCTCGCCGGACTGGAACCGCCCGATCTATCCCTTCCAGGGCCGCGTCACCGCCGACGGCTCCAGCGGATTCCGCGCCGAGCCCGGCCGCTACCACCTCTACGTCGCCTGGGTCTGCCCGTACGCCCAGCGCGCCGCCATCGTCCGCCAGCTCAAGGGCCTGGAGGACGTGGTCTCGCTGTCGTACGTCGACGACGAGCGCGACGGCCGCGGCTGGGCGTTCAGGGAGCGCCGCGGCCCCGACCCGGTCAACGGCTTCACCCTGCTGGAGCAGGCCTACGAGGCCACCGAGCACGCGTACGGCGGCCACATCTCGGTCCCCGTGCTCTGGGACCGGCGGACGGGCCGGATCGTCAGCAACAACTTCCCCGACATCACCATCGACCTGGCCACCCAGTTCGAGCAGTGGGCCGACACCTCCGTCGACCTCTACCCGGACTCGCTCCGCCCGGAGATCAACAAACTCAACGGCTGGATCTACTACGACATCAACGCCGGTGTCTCCCGGGTGGCGCGTGCCGCCACCGAGGAAGACCGCGAAAGCGAGCGCCACCGCGTCGTCGCGGCCCTGGAGCGGCTGGACGAGCGCCTGTCCGGGCAGCGGTTCCTGGCCGGCGACACGATCACCGAGGCGGACGTGCGGCTGTGGGTGACGCTGGCCAGGTTCGACTCCGAGTACAACCGCGGCGACCTCATCAGCGAGCGGACGCTGACCGACTTCGAGCACCTGTGGCCGTACGCGCGCGACCTCTACCAGCGGCCGGCGTTCAGGGAGACGATCGAGGGGCTGCCCGCCGCCTGGGACTCCCCGCACGGGCGGGGCCGATGACGCGCGAGCAGGTCCATCCGGCGGTGTCCCGTTCGACATCCCACCAGGACCGAACCGGCGCCGCGCGCCGTCATCGACACCCCGCTCGACACCCCGCTCGGCCCCGTGACCAGCGCTGATCAGACGAGAAAGACCATGAGCACCCTACGCGAGTACCTGTCACACAAACGCACCGCCCTGCTGGCCCGCCGGCAGGCACCCGCCGCCGGGCCGGTCCCGCTGCATGCCCACGTCACCGCCGAAGGCCGCAGCGGGATCCGGCGCATCAGGATCAGGGACTTCCAGATCATCAGCGACAGCGGGTCCGACTTCGCCGGCTACGACCTCGGCCCTACCTCGCCCGAGCTGCAGGCCGGCGTTCTGGGCAGCTGCGTCACGCACATCTTCCTGATCAAGGCGGCCGAGCTGGCGGTGCCGATCGACGCGCTGGAAGTGGACGTACAGGCCGAATACGACCCCAGGGCCCAGCAGCCGGGCGACGGCGACATTCCCGTGTACCCGCACAACTTCACCTATGAGGTGCTGATCGACTCGCCCGCCTCGGACGAGGAGCTGGCGAACCTGCACGCCGAGGTCGAGCGGGTGTGCCCCATCCTCAACCTGATCCGCAACCCACAGCCGGTCAGCGGAACGGTGGTCCGGACCCGGGCCGGCGCGCCGGCCCTCTAAGGCCGGACCGCCGGCCGAGCTCGGTGGCGATGTCGGTGAGGATCTGCGCGTAGTCCTCATGATCGAAGGTGAACGGCAGCGCGAACGCGACCTCGTCGATCTCCCGGAAGGCGGCATGGCCGTAGAGCCGTTCGGCGCGCCCGGCGCAGTGCTCGAGGTGGCACATCGCCGGTCCCATGCACTTCGGCGGCGGGCAGGAGGCGGTCCCGGCGGGCACCCGAGCCGCGCTGCCTGACGGTGACCGGTCGTGGCGTGCGCGTGGGGTCGATCGCGGTTGGGCGGGGAGTCCGTACCTCACGGCCGTCGGCGCCGAGATTGATCACGGTCGTACGCGTGGTGTTGGATGAAGCGGTGAACCGTGGACCGCTGGAGCTGCTGCACGAGGCCGTCGACCGCACCAGGGCCCTGACCCGGAGCCGCCCCGCCACCGGTCGCACCCACGATGACGCCGATCCCGTCGCCGGCAGCCTCGCGACCGACAGCGCGCAGCGCTTCGACCCCTTCCCGCTGCTGCGGGCTCTGGACGCGGCCGGAGCACGAGCGGTGGTGATCGGCCAGGTCGCCGGGATCCTGCACGGCTCAACGGAGCTGACCGGAGACCTCGACCTGCTGTGGGACGGAGCACCGGAGCAGGCCGACGCCCTGACACACGCCTTCGCCGCCGCCGGCTGCACGTTGCTGGACGACGAACATCGCCCCATCCCGCCCAGGCCGCAGGCGTTCCTGCGTCCCAAGGTGCCGTTCGACTCTCCGCAGGTGAGCGGCGACTGCTGCACGCCCGCCCTGCCGTGGGGAACACTGCCGGTACGCCCCTTGCTCAACCGGGCACTGACCGCCGTCGACACGGACGGTCTGCGGGTGCGCTACCTGCGCCGGGACGACCTCATCCTGATGCGCCGAGCCCTGGGACGCCCCAAGGACCTGCGCCGCGCCGAAGAACTCGAACGCCTTTGACAAGAACGCCGACGCTGACCGCAGGCGTGTGGGGCGCCGGTCGGCCAGGCGCGCACGCCCCGGCGGCCCGGACGCCCGGCTCGAGACGGTGAGCTCCCCGCCACCACCGAGAGCCCTGGTCCGAACGAGGGGTGCAGCGCCTGTTCGAGCTGATGCGGAACTTCTCTCATGAGCGGACGACCTGGTCCGGAGACGGCAGGTTCCGTCTGAAGCGGGTCACCCGTATCCGGCGAGAGGTATGGCCGCGCGAGGACGACCCCGAATTCGCCTTACTCGATGACTGCGAGTTCCTGAGTCTCGACTGCCGATCGCCCGCGGGCGTGCTCGTCAGGGGCCTCTGTCCTCTGACCGTGGGCAGATGGCGGGTACCACTCCGGGTGGATGCGTGCCGAACCGGCGGTTCCTACGATGGGCGGGTGGTGGTGACTCCCCGCTGGCTGTTACCGGCCGGCCTCGGGCTGCTGATGCTGCTGGTCGGGCTGTCGTGGGCGCAGACGATCACGCGTGGCTGCGGCTGCGGGTGGCCGTTCGCCGGAGGGGGCGCCTTCATCGTTCTCTGTCTCGTCATCGTGCGTACGGCGTCGGGCCGGCTCGCCGAGGTGGCCGGTCTCCTGGCCCCCGCGGCCATAGCGGCGCTCACGGGGCTCGCGGTCAACAGCATCGGCTGGTTCGTCCTGGTGATCTACATCGCGTTCGTCGCGCTGAACCTGCGGCTCTGGCCGGGCATCGCCATGTGGCTCGCCTCGCTTGCCGTGGTGGTCGCGGCGGCGTTCACCACGCCGGACCCCGGGTGGCCCAACTGGCTGGCGGCCGTGACGCTCGTCTTCTGGAGCGGCTGGGCCGCGCGTTACCGCATCGAGGTCGGCGAGCGGCTGCACCGCGCGGAGAGCACCGCCGCCGCTGCCGCCGCCCTGGCCGAGCGGCAGCGGCTCGCGGCCGATCTGCACGACATCGTCGCGCACACGCTCGCCGTGACGGTGCTGCATCTGGGGGGTGCGCGGCTGGCGCTCGAGCACGACCCCGGGGAAGCGGCGGCGGGGATCGCCGAGGCCGAGCGCCTTGCCCGGCAGAGCATGGCGGAGCTGCGAAAGGTGGTCCGCGTTCTCGCCGAAGAAGGCTCCGACCCGGCCGTGGTCGCCCCTCAGCCCACCGCGCCCCGGCTTCCCGAGCTCTTCGAGGAATACCGGACGGCGGGCCTGGAACTCGAGTCGAGCGTCGACGGTGAGCTGACGGCGGTGAGCCCGACGACCGGGATGGTGCTCTACCGGCTGATGCAGGAGGCACTGGCCAACGCGAGCCGCCACGCGCCGCGGAGTTCCGTCGAGGTACGGCTGCGCATATCGGAGGAAGGCGCCGTACGGGCCACGATCACCAATTCCCTGCCCGGCAGCCCACCTCGGCACAATGGCGGCATGGGACTTCGCGCGATGGCCGACAGGGTGCGCATGGTCGGCGGCCACGTCACCGCCGGCGTCGAGAACGACCGGTGGGTCGTACGGACGGAGCTGCCCGCATGATCTCGGTGGTGCTCGTCGACGATCAGGAGCTCGCCAGGGCAGGACTGCGGACGATCCTGCGCCAGCCGTACGGGTTCGACGTGGTCGGCGAGGCGGCCGACGGCCAGGCCGCGCTGGCGGAGGTCGCGCGCGTCCGGCCCGACGCCGTGGTCATGGACATTCGCATGCCGCGCATGGACGGGGTGGAGGCCACCCGCGCGCTGCTGGCCGCGGATCCGGCGTCCCGCATCCTGGTGCTGACCACGTTCGGCGAGGACAACATTCTGGCGGCGGCTCTGCGGGCCGGCGCGTCAGGGTTCTGCCTCAAGGACGCTCCGGCCGAGGACATTCAGCGGGCCGTACGCGCGGTGGCGGCGGGCGACGGCTGGCTGGACCCCGCCGTCTGCGGGCGGGTCCTGCGGCGCTACCGCGCGGATCCGGTGACCGATCCCGACGCGGTCCGGCGGCTCGGCGACCTCACCGCCCGCGAACTCGACGTGCTCAAGCTCATCGGCCGGGGGCTCACGAACGCCGAGATCGCCCACCGGCTCGTGATCGGCGAGGGCACGATCAAGACCCACATCGGCCGGATCTTCACGAAGCTGGCGGTGCGCGACCGGGCCGCGGCGGTCGTCTTCGCGTTCGACCACGGCGTCGTCCGCCCCGGGGAGTCGCCGCCTATGCCTGGGGTCTGACCCCAGGTTCTGTTCCCGGCCAGACGACAGACGGCGGGCCATCGGAAACCGTGGAGGCATGCTTCTTCAAGCCCCCCGACTCCGGAACACCGCTCCCTCGCTCCCGGCGATCGCCTGGCGGACCATCGGTCCCATCGCGGGCGTCGTCGTGGTCACCTTGCTGATGCTGAGCCCGTGGTACGGCTACCACCGCGACGAGCTCTACTTCCGCATGCTCGGCCAGACTCCCGCCTGGGGGTACTTCGACCAGCCCCCGCTGACCCCGCTCCTGGCGCGGCTGTCCACGGGGCTGTTCGGGGACACCATCGTCGGCCTGCGGGTCGTCCCCGCGCTGTGCGCTGGCCTGCTGATCCTCCTCGGTGCCGCGATCACGCGGGAGCTCGGCGGCCGCGCGAACGCGCAGACGCTCGCCGCCGCCGGCCTCGGCACCGGGATGTTCCCCCTGCTCGCCGGGCACACCCTGCTGACCCAGTCGGCCGACTTCGTGTTCTGGACGGCCTGCATCCTGTGCGTGCTGCGTGCCCTGCTGCGCGGCGACGGGCGATGGTGGCTGGCGGCCGGCGCCGTCGCGGGAGCCGCCACGTTCAACAAGCACCTCATCGTCCTGCTGATCACGGGCCTGGCCACCGGGCTGCTCATCACGGTCGGCATGGCGGTGAAGGGGCCGCGTGCCGTCTTCAGCGACAGGTGGTTCTGGTCCGGGGCGCTCCTGGCCGCGCTCATCGCCTCTCCGAACCTGCTCTACCAGGCCACCAACGGCTGGCCCCAGCTCACCATGGCCGCCACGCTCAGCGAATCCGTGAACCGGATCATGTTCGTGCCCATGCTGGTGGTGCTGCTCAGCATGGGAGCCTTCGCGATCGCCGTCGCCGGGTGGCTCTGGCTGCGCGGGCGGCCGGAGACCCGGCCGCTGGCCATCGCGTCCCTGGTGACGATCCTGCTCGGCTGGGCGTCGGGAGGACGGGCGGACTATGTCGCCGGGAGCCTGATTTTCGCCTTCGTGGCCGGCTGCGTGCCAGCCGCCACGTGGACGGAGAGCCGGGTCGCCCGGCGTCGGCTGGTGTGGTGGGGGCTGCTCGGCACCTCGGTCATCGGGATCGCCGTGGCGCTGCCGCTGCTCCCGCTGTCGGCGCTCGGCTCCTCGCCCAACGAGGTGTCCAGGGAGTCCGTGGGCTGGCCGCGCTTCGCCGCCCAGGTGGCCGGGGTGTACCGAACGCTGCCGTCCGGAACGGTCGTGCTCACCGCGAACTACGGCGAAGCCGGCGCGCTGGACCGGTTCGCGCCGGACATTCCCGTCTACAGCGGCCACAACGAGCTGTGGTTCCAAGGCCCACCGCCGGAAACGGCGCAGACGGTGGTCGCCGTGGGGTTGCCGCCGGAGCGGTTGCGGCTGCGCTTCACGCGCTGCGAATCCGCCAGCGACATCGACCACGGCACCGGCGTCGCGAACGAGGAGCAGGGCCTGCCCGTCACGGTCTGCTCAGGACCGCGGACTTCGTGGAAGACCGCCTGGCCCGACTTCCGGCACGCGAGTTGAGGAGCGATCATGAACACCGTCCTGGTCGTCACGCCGACCTACAACGAACGAGACACCCTGCCCGGCATCGTCGGCAGGATCCGCGCCGCCGTACCCGCCGCCCACATTCTCGTCGTCGACGACAACAGCCCCGACGGGACGGGCCTGATCGCGGACAGGCTCGCGGCCGAGCTCGACGGCGTGCACGTCCTGCACCGGCAATGCAAGGAAGGGCTGGGCGCCGCGTACCTGGCGGGCTTCCGCTGGGGACTCGACCGGGGCTTCGACGCGCTGGTGGAGATCGACGCCGACGGCTCGCACCCTCCCGAGCGGCTGCCCGCCCTGCTGGACGCGGCCGAGCGGGCCGACCTCGTCATCGGCTCCCGCTGGGTGGCCGGCGGCCGCGTGGCGAACTGGCCGCGCAGACGGGAGCTCCTCTCACGACTCGCGAACCGTTACGTACGGCTGGCGCTCCGGCTTCCGGTCGCCGACGCCACCGGCGGGTTCCGCGTCTACCGGGCCGCCGCACTGGAGAAGATCCTCCTCGGAAGCGTGGAGTCGCGGGGGTACTGCTTCCAGGTGGATCTCACGCTGCGAGCCGTCCGTCACGGGTGCACGGTGGCGGAGGTGCCGATCACCTTCGTCGACCGTACGAGCGGGGCGAGCAAGATGAGCGCCGGTGTCCTCTTCGAGGCGCTCTGGCGGGTGACCGTATGGGCCCTCAGGACAAGGACACCCGATACTCACGCACCCACGCGTTCAGCTCGACGAGCTGCACCAGCAGCTGCGCGGCGCTGGCCCCGCCCGGCAGTTGCGCGCGCAGCTCGTCGGCGCCGATCCGTTTCAGCAGGTCGTTGAGCCGCGGCGCGTCGAACATGGCGCGCAGCGGCGACTCGTTCGCGTTCACGATCCACGTCGCCTCGCGTACCAGCGCCTGATCGTGAGCCGGGTTCTGGACGTGCGGGTAGGCGCTCTTCTCCCGGGTCAGCGTCGTCGGCGGGAGGATGCCGGCCATCGCGTCCTTGAGCAGGCTCTTCAACCCACCCGAGCACTTCATCGACCAGGGGACGTTCCAGACGTACTGGACGAGCCGGTGGTCGCAGAACGGCAGCCGCACGTGAAGGCCCTGCGCCGCGCTCATCCGCTCCTTGCGGTCGAGCACGACGGCGAGCGGCCCCGCCATCCCGAGATAGAGCACCTCCCGCATGCGCGCGTCCAGCCCCGCCTCACCCGGCAGGCGCGGTACCTCGCCGAGGAGTTGCGCGTAGCGCGCCTTCTCGTCACCGTCCCGCGCGAGCTCCGGCACGAGGAAGTCGGCGAGTTTCGGCCCGTCCCCGAGCCACGGGAAGGTGTCGCGCCGGATCAGTTCGGTCTTGAAGAGGTACGGATACCCGCCGAAGAACTCGTCCGCCGCCTCGCCGGACAGCGCCACCGGCGTGTCCTGCCGCATCCGCCGGAACAGCAGATACATCGACGCGTCGAACTGCCCCCACCCGGGGAGGTCGCGCGCGCGGCGCGTCGCCGGGATCGCGGCGAGCAGGTCCGGCATCGTCGCCGTGAGCGTGGTGTGCCTGCTGCCCATGTACTCGGCCGCCGCCGCGGCGTACGGCGCGTCCACGTCCGGGCGCAGCTCCGTCGGCGCGAAGTGCGCCTTGTCGCTGTCGAACTCGACGCAGTACGTATCGAGCGCGTGCGGCAGCAGCCGAGCCGCCAGCGCCGCCACCGACGTCGAGTCCACGCCGCCGGACAGCATCGCGCCGCACGGCCCCGACGCGGGCAACTGGCCCGCCACGGCGTCATGGAGCAGCTCCCGCACGCGTTCGGCGGTCTCGGCTGGCGTGTGGTCGTGCGGCTCGCTCGTCAGCCGCCAGTACGCGCGCGAAACCGGCCCGTGGCCGGGTGTGTACGTGATGACGTGCGCGGGTTTGACCTCATGCACCCCGACGAGCGGCGTCTCACCGGCGAGCGTGAGGCGCGGCTGCAGCGCGATCGTCATCAGCGACCGGTCGAGAACCGGGGTGAACAGCGGATTCGCCATGATCCCCCTCGGGAGGGAGGCGAACAGGATCCCGCCCGCATAAGGGTGGTAGTAGAGCGGCTTCAGCCCCATGTGGTCCCGCGCCAGCAGCAACCGCCGGTCCCGCCCGTCCCAGATCGCGATCGCGAACGCGCCGACGAGACGGCCGACGAAGTCCGCGCCGTGCGTCAGGTAGGCGTGGAGCAGCACATCGGTGTCGGTGGCCACGGGGGACAGGCCGAGGGACCGGCGGAGAGCGGCCAGGTTGTAGATCGCGCCGTCGTACACGAGCACGACGGTCCCGTCGTCCGGCGAGGGGCCGCCGCGCGTCGCGAACAGCGCCGGTTGATGCCCTTCGCCGGCGCCCGGGGTCGTGCGGCGGCGATGGCCCAGCGCCGCGTGCCTGATGATGTGGACCGCGCCTCCGTCAGGCCCGCGATCGCCCATCGTGTCCGTCATGGCGCCCACGACGTCCGCCCGTTCCATGAGGTCGCGTTCGAGGTCGATCCATCCGATGAGGCCGCCGCTCATCTGGTCAGCTCCCCTGCAGTAGTAGTAGGTCTCGGCTCCGCGAGCGACCGCCGTACGCGGGTCAGCGCCTCGCGGGTGCGGTCCGGCGCGTGGACGAGCGCGATGCGCAGGTGGCCCGCGCCGGGATTGGCCCCGCGGTCGGTGGCCGCGCCGAGGTAGCGGCCCGGCATCGCCGTCACCGCTTCCTCCCGCCACAGCAGGCGCGCCGCCTCCTCGTCGTCCGGTACGGGGAACCAGAGGAAGAATCCCGCCTCGGCCCGCCGATAACCGGCGAGATCGCCGAACAGTTCGTCAGCGATATCCCAGTTCGCGCTCACGGCCGACCGCAGGCGCGCGACGTGCGCGTCATCCGCCCACAGCCCCGCCGCCACCGCGCACACCGGCTCCGCGAGCGAGACCCCGCAGGTGCGGTTGTGGTTCGCGTACGCCGCCACGCTCTCCGGATCCCCGATCACGAACCCGGACCGCAGGCCCGGCATCCCGGACCGCTTGGACAGGCTGTGGAGCACCAGGAAGCGCCCCGCTTCGCTCGCCGTGCCGGACGCCAGGAATCCGCCGCCCGCGGACGCGCCGTGGACGAGGTCGATGTAGCACTCGTCGACGACGAGCAGCGCACCGGCCACTCGCGTCGCCGCGCTGATCGCGCGTACCGTGCCGGGGCTGTGCGTCTCGCCGCGCGGGTTGCCCGGTGAACAGACGACGACCGCGGCGACGTCCCGCCGAGCGGCCACGGCGGCGGCGACCTCCGACGCGTGGCCGTAGAAGATCGCCCGGCCGCCCGCCGCCGACACCGCCGCGTGGTATGTGGGATAGAACGGATTGGGCAGGACGACCGCCGGAGCGGGCGAGCGGACGCTGCCGGAGACGGCGAGGGCGATGGCGGCCGTGACGGCCTGCTTCGTGCCGGGGGACGGCTCGATCGCGAGCGACCCTTCACGTACGGCGGCGCCGACGCGGGTGCCGAAGCGGCGTTCGAGCCAGCCCGTGTAGGCGGCACGGAGCTCGGGGGTGCCGCCGAGCGGGGGATACCGCGTCCAGCCGGCCACGTCAGCCAGGAGCCGGCCGTCCACCGGCGGCGTGACGAGGCGAGCCTCCCCGAGGTGGAGGGGGATCGGGGTGACGCCGGCAGGTGCGGGGATTCCCGCCAGGAGCGCGCGCAGCCGGTCGAAGGCGCTCGGCGATGAGGGTGACGGCATCGATGAAGGGGCTCAGTCGCGGACGAGGTCGTTCAGGGCCGTCTTGCCGCGGGTGCGGTCGTCGGCGTGCTTGACGATGATCGCCGCATACACCGATATATCGGGATTGTTGGCGTCGATGCGGGAGCCCGGGACGACGACCGCGTTCTCGGGGACCTCTCCGCACGTGACCTTTCCCGTGGCGCGGTCGACGATGGGGGTGGATCGCCCGAGGAAGACCCCCATGCCGATCACGGCGCCCCGCCGTACGACCACGCCCTCGGCGATCTCCGAGCGCGCGCCGACGAAGACGTCGTCCTCGACGATGACGGGCTGCTCACCGATGGGTTCGAGCACGCCGCCGATGCCGGCTCCGCCGGAGATGTGGCAGCGTGCGCCGATCTGCGCGCAGGAGCCGACGGTGGCCCAGGTGTCGATCATCGTGCCCGGGCCGATGTAGGCGCCCACGTTGACGAAACACGGCATCAGCACGACCCCGGGCGCCACGTACGCGCCGTGGCGGACGACCCCGCCGGGGACCACGCGCAGGCGCGCGTCGCGGAAGACGGCATCGTCCCAGGTCTCGAACTTGAGCGCGATCTTGTCGAAGCTCTTCGGCTGTCGCGGGCCGCCGGACCCGACCTTGTTCCGGCCGATCAGGAACGACAGCAGAATGAGCTTCTTCACGAACGTGTCGACCACCCACTCCGGCCCCTCCGGCCGCGCCGCGCGCAGCTCTCCACGGTCGAGGGCCGCGAGTCCGGCGGTGACGTGCGGCGCGAGGGCCGCCAGCTCGTCCGCGGACAACGACTCCCGCCGCTCGAAGGCGGTCTCGACCAAGCTCCTGTTCAAGGTCACGCTCCCCAGCGGACGGTCGCGATGTAGTCGTCGTAGGTCTCGGCGCGCCGGATCTCCACCACGTCGCCGCCGTCGGTGAGCATCAGCTCGGCGGGACGCAGGCGGCCGTTGTAGGTGAAGCCCATGGAGTGGCCGTGGGCTCCGGTGTCGTGGATGAGCGCGATGTCGCCGTCGCGTGGCTCGGGCAGCTCGCGGTCGACGGCGAACTTGTCCAGGTTCTCGCAGAGCGCGCCGACGACGTCGAATCTGCCGATCTCCCTGCCCTCGGCGTAGGGGAGGGAGATGTGGTGGTACGCGCCGTACATGGCGGGCCGCATCAGTGACGACATCGAGGCGTCCAGGCCGACGATCTCGTGGCCCTTGCGGCAGCGGTTGATGACGCGGGTGACGAGGACGCCGTGCGGGCCGGTCACGTACCGGCCGATCTCGGTGAGGATGCGCGGCCCGCCGGGGCCGAAGAACTCCTCCCTGGCGGCGAGGATCTCGTCCGCGTACGCCCCGAAGTCGATGGGTTTGTCGTCCTCGTGGTACGGGATGCCGAGCCCGCCGCCGACGTTCACGTACTCAAGCTCGATCCCGACGGCCTCGGCGACCCGCGCGCCGTGCCGGATGACGTCGGCGGCCGCCCGCGCGGCGCGGCTGGTGTCGAGCTCGTTGGCGCAGGTCATGCCGTGGATGCCGAACCGTCGCGCGCCACGGGCGACGGCGTCCGCGTACGCGTCCGCGAGCTCGTGCACGGGCACGCCGAACTTGCTGTGCGCCGCGTTGCCCATGAGCGCGCAACCGGCGGCCAGACCGGTGGGGGAGATGCGAAAGGCGACGGTCTCGGGAAGTTCATCGACCTTTTCCGCGAACGACCTGTCGTCGAACGTTATCAGCGCTCCCGCGGCGCGGGCCGTGCGATATTCGGACAGCGCGGTGTTGTTGGAGGTGAACACGATGTCACCGGCCTGCGCGCCGGCCGCCCCGGCAAGGCGCACTTCCACTGCGGAGGAGCAGTCGAAACCACTTCCGGCGGCGCGCAGCAACGCCAGGATATTCGGGTTCGGCAACGCCTTCACCGCGAAATATTGCCGGTACGAGGTGTCGCCGAATGCGCGCGTCATCGCCTCGTGGGCGGCCACGATGCCGCGCGCGTCGTAGAGATGGAATGGCGTGCCGTAATCCGCGACGAGATCGGGGAGCAGCGGCAGCAGTCGCTCGGCGAATTCAGCCGACATTGGCAAGGCGGGATCCGATCGTCAGGGTACGAGCGCGACGCAGATCGTGCGGTTGCGTATTCCGCTCACGGGCCGCAAATACGGGAAATAATAGCTTTCCACCGGCTCGAACCCGAAAGAAATCAGGCTCTTGTGCAGATAGTCCTTCGCGATGAACCAGAACCCGTCCACGTGCTGGTGCGGCGCGAAGTCGGCCTTGGCGTCGCGGGGCGCGTCGTTGGACAGGACCAGGTACGTTCCCGGCCGCAGGTCCAGGTCGCGCAGTTTGCCGAGGGCGGGGGCGAGCTCCCCGGCCGCGTCGAAGAGGTGGCCGAGCAGGCCGTCGGCGTAGATGGCCGAGACGTCGGCGGCGTCGGCGGGACGCAGGTCGAAGTAGTCGACGGTGCGAGCGTCGACCCCCTTCTTCCTGGTCAGCTCGACGGCTTCGGCGTTGCAGTCGATGGCGCGCACGTCGCGGTCGTGCGCGACGAGGTCGCCTTCGACGAAGCCGTTGCCGCAGCCGAGCGACAGCACCGCCGCCCCGGGCGCGGTCAGCATCAGGATCTTGAGGACGATGTGCGCACGGTATTCGGGGACGTAGGTCGACGGGGTGATGGAGTCGTTGAAAGCGCCACCGCTCTCCCAAATGTCATAGATGCTCTGCGAGGCGGAGCCGACGGAGCGAGGCAGGCAGTAATAGTCGTGAATGCGCGCCAGCTCCGGTCTGGATTGCGGCACCCTTTCCCTCCCTGGGTTGACGGTGTCGAAGCCGTGCCGGCGGGGCGGATTTCTCGCCGTTGAGTTTCCGGTCGTCGGACGAGCGGCAGGAGCGTAACACGCGGCCGACGGCGGGCAAAGGCCCCTGTCCAATTCCGGCCGGAGCAAAGGCCGGCGCACGCTCATTCGTTGGGTGTGAGAAGTTTGTAACATGTAAACTCGCTGGTCGGTGCCGGTGCATGGATTTTGTCACGACTCTTATCGGGGTCGCTCGCCGGGCCGATTACGGAAAATGAAAGTTTCCCGCGTCCTTGCGCCGCGCGGCGGCCGGGTCGTATGCTCCCGCCGTGCTTGAGTTGATTCCCATCACGGCGGGTATTGGCACCGAAGTCCGCGGGATCGATGTCACCGGTGATATTTCCGACCATGATTTCGAGCGCATCTATCGCGCCTGGATCGACACCACCATTTTGCTGATCAGGGGTCAGGAAATGACCCCGGCCGAACAGGTGGAGTTCAGCCGCAGGTTCGGTCAGGTGGTCACGTACACCCGGTCCCAGTTCAACGCCGACGACCATCCCGAGATCCTCGTCCTGTCGAATCTGACCCGCGACGGCAAGCCGATCGGCTCGGCGTACAGCGGCCGGGTGTGGCACAGCGACGGCGCGTACCTGACCGCCCCGCCGGCGGGGTCGATGCTGTACGCCCGCGAGGTCCCGCCGGTCGGCGGGGACACCTGGTACGGCAACATGTACGCCGCCTACGAGGCGCTCCCGGACCAGGTCAAGGACCGGATCGCCGATCTCAGGGTCGTCATCAGCCGGGTCCGGTCACGGCCCTACAACTACCCGGACCGGCCGCCGCCCACCGCGAAGGAACGCGAGGAGTGGGCGGACGTCGCGCACCCGATCGTGAAGGTGCACGACGTGAGCGGGCGCAAGGCCCTGTACGTCGGCGGCAACGTGCCGTGGCGGATCGAGGGGATGTCCGAGGACGAGAGCCGGCCGCTCATCACGTTCCTGCAGGAGTTCGCCACGATGCCGCGGTTCACCTACCGCCACCGGTGGCAGGCCGGCGACATCGTCCTGTGGGACAACCGCAGCGCCATGCACCGGGCCACCTCCTACGACCACGTCAAGCACCGGCGCCTGATGCACCGGACCACCCTCGCGGCGGCCGGTTAGATGCGGGCGGACTACATCATCGTGGGGGCGGGCGCGGCGGGGTGCGTGCTCGCGTCGCGGTTGTCCGAGGACCCCGGCACACGGGTGCTCCTGCTGGAGTCGGGGTCGCGGCGGCGCAGCCCGCTGCTGTCGATCCCGGCCGCCGAGACCATCCTCATGGGCAACCCCAGGTACGACTGGTGCTTCGAGACCGACGCCGACCCGACGATCGGCGGCCGGACCCTGCGCATCCCCCGCGGGCGCCTGCTCGGCGGATCCAACCAGATCAACGGCATGATCTTCGTCCGTGGCCAGCGCGAGGACTACGACGAGTGGGAGCGGCTCGGCAACCCCGGCTGGTCGTGGGCCGATGTCCTGCCGTACTTCAGGAGCCTGGAGAGCGCGGGGGTCGGCGGGCCGAGCCGGGGGAGCGACGGGCTGATCAGCGTCGGCCTGCCGCGCGAGCGTGACGAGCTGTGCGACGCGTTCCTGGTGGCCGCGCAGAAAGCCGGATACCGGGAGAACCCCGACTACAACTCCGGTGACCAGGAGGGCTTCGGCTACTACCAGGTCAACCACGACCGCGGCCGCCGCTCGTCGGCCGCGGGGACGTATCTCCGCCGTGCGCTGCGGCGGCCCAATCTCATGGTGCTCACCGAGGCGCATGTCACCGGGCTGCGGTTCGAGGGAACGCGCTGCGTCGGCGTCAGCTTTCGCCACCAGGGCCGGGCGCGGCAGGCCGGCTGCCGGCGCGAGGTGATCCTCAGCGCGGGGACCGTCCAGTCGCCGCAACTGCTCGAACTGTCGGGGATCGGCTCCGCCGACGTGCTCGCCGCGGCCGGGGTGCCGGTCGTGCACCATCTGCCCGGCGTGGGCGAGAACTTCCGCGATCACTACGCGACCCGGCTGCGCTGGCGGGTCCGCCGTCCCATCACGTTCAACGAGCGCTCGCGCGGCCTGCGCCTGGCCCGCGAGGTCGCGACGTACGTGACGCGCCGCCGGGGGCTGCTCAGCCTGCCCATCGCGCTCGGCCACGGGTTCGTCCGCTCGTCCGGGGCCGAGCAGCGGCCGGACGTCCAGTTCCACTTCGCCCCGGCCAGCTATGGCGCGGGGGCGACCCGGCGGCTGGACACGGCTCCCGGCATGACCGTCGGCGTCTATCCGCTGCGGCCCGAGTCGGCCGGATCCATCCACATCCGCTCCGCTGACCCGATGGCCCCGCCCGCGATCCGGCCGCGCTTCCTCGCCGCCGAGGCCGACCGCGCGCGGCTGGTCGCCGGGATGCGCATCGCGCGCCGCGTCGTCGAGGATCCCGCGCTCGACGCGTACCGCGAGTTCGAGCTGATCCCGGGCAAGGACGTCCGGACCGACGACGAGCTGGTCGCCTACGCGCGGGAGAACGGCGACACGTCCTATCACCCGGTGGGGACGTGCCGGATGGGCGCCGACCCGATGTCGGTCGTCGACCACCGGCTGCGCGTCCACGGCCTGTCCGGGCTGCGCGTGATCGACGCCTCGGTGATGCCGACCATGGTCTCCGGCAACACGAACGCCGCGAGCATGATGATCGGCGAAAAAGGCGCAGCGCTCGTTATCGCCGATTTCCTGGAGAACGCATGAGGTTCGACTACGCACGCAACCTGGCCGCCGCCGGGACCTTCCGTGACTGGCGCAGCGCCTTCTGGCCGCCGTCCGACGGCTACCAGCTGGCCTGCCTCGACCTCGCGGCCGAGACCCCGGACCTCGGTGATGGCTTCCTCGCCGGGCTGGCCGCGCTGAAGGCGGCCGTCGACGCCGACTGGCAACGGGTCAAGGAGGCGGCGGGGCCGCCCGAGGACGCGCGGGAAAGACGGCGCTTCCACGCCCCGGCGCTGGTCGCCTCCGCCATGCGTGACATCGCCAAGCACCTGCCCGGCGACGCCGACCGGCGCGCGCTCGCGCTGCGCGCCGACGCCGTCGAGCACGGCTACCCGGCCGAGGCCCTGTGCGAGCTGGCGGAACTGCGGGAGGACGTGACGCTCGTCGCGGGCCATCTCGGCACCTGGTCGGGCAAGGACCCCGGCGGGCTGCCCACAGCGTTCGCCTGCCGCCGCGACGACGTGGGGCAGGAGTTCGTGGCCGCCGCGCTCGCCGAGCGGCACCAGGTCGAGCCGTACCTGCGCACGCTCATGGCGGACCTCCGGCTCGGCGACCTCCCGGCGTTCGGCGCGACCCGGCTGTTCTTCATGGCAGGGGAGGGCAACCTGCACCCCAAGCACATCGCGTACTTCCTGCCGGAGGACGAAGGGGTCGACGAGTCGCCGTACAAGAAGACCTACTACTTCCGCAACACCCACCGGGCCGTCCTCGACACGGTGTCCGGGCCGCTCTCCGCCCGGTACGCGCGGGTGGGGAACGGGTTCGACCCGGCGGCCGAGCGGTTCGCGGGGATTCCGACGCTCGGGGTGCTCAGCCACGAGTTCGGGCACTTCGTGCACCGGCCCGCCACGGACTTCACCCCGCTGTGGACCGCCGACCCGTGGGTCGTGGGGGTGCTCCAGGAGACGGCCGCCGACGTGTTCGGCATCCTCGTCCTCGCCGAGGTGTGGGCCGGGCCGCTCGGGCTGGACCAGGCCGACGTCATCGCGTACTACCTGGCCGAGTGCCTGCGCTACGTGGACCGCGGGCTCGGCACGTTCCCCGACAGCGACGGCATGTTCCTCCAGCTGTCCTACCTCGCGAAACTCGGCGCGCTCGCGCTCGACGGCCTTGCCCTCGCCGGTGAGCCGGACGCGGTGCTCGCCGGGCTGCGGTCGCTGGCCCGCGTCCTCGCCGAGACCCTGTTGTTGCCGGACCCCGGGCCCGCGCTCGCCTTGCACGCCGCGTACGGCCCGGCCGACCTCGGGCCCCTCGAGCCGCTGGTCGAGGAGTTACGCCGCAGGCCCATGCGGTCCGTCGAGTACGTCCAGGAACACCTCCATGTTCGTTGACTCCTTGGTGGACAGGCTCGCCGAGCACCCCGGGCAGCGGATGCGGTTCCTGTCGCGCGACGGGAGCACGCTGGTCAGGACGTACGCCGAGATCCACGACGACGCCCGCCTGCTGATGGCCGAGTTGCGCGACAGCGGCCTCGGCGCGGGCGACCTCGTCGGCGTGCTCGGCCCCAACTCCTACGAGTGGATCCTCGCCGACCTCGCGCTGCTCGCCCTCGGCTGCGTCCCCGTCGCCATCCCCGCGGAGAACCGTCACGATCCCGCGGAGATCGGCGCGCTCGTCGGCACGTACCGGCTGGCCGCGCTGCTGCTGACCCGGGCGCTCCCGGGCGAGGCCGGCCTGCCCGCGGCCACCGCCATCCTCTCCGACCGGCCGGTCAAGCTCGACCCGGTACGGCACCCCGGCGCTCCGGCGCTGCCGCCCGGCGTGCGCACGATCGCGTTCTCCTCGGGCACCGCGGGGACGCAGAAGGGCCTGCTGCTCACCGACGACGGCATCGCCAACACCGTCGAGCTGTCGGCCCGAGCGTGGCAGGTCACGCCGGACGACGACATCGCGATCGTGATGCCGTACTCGAACTTCCAGCAGCGCTACCTCACCTACCTCGCGATCTGGACGGGCTGCGCGGCCACCGTCGTCCCGCCGGAGATCATGTTCCAGGCCTTCAAGACCGTGGAACCCACGATCATCCTCGGCCCGCCGTCCTTCTTCGAGCTGCTCCACAACCGGGTCATGGCCGCCGCCCCGGCCGAGCGCATGGACAAGGGCCGCGGGTGGCTGTCGATGTACGGGTCGCGGGTGCGGCTCATGTACACCGGGTCCGCGCCGGTGCCGCCGGCCATGGTCACCCTGTTCCAGGAGCTCGGCGCGCCGCTCTACGAGCTCTACGGCAGCACCGAGATCGGCTGGATCGCCATGAACGTGCCGGGCCAGGCCAGGGTCGGCACCGCAGGACGGCCCGTGGACGGCATCACCGTCGAACTCGGCGACGACGGCGAGGTCGTCGTGCGCGCCGAGCGGCCCCAGGTCGTCGGATACGTGTACGAAGGCGTCGACACGCAGGACGCGGTCTTCCTCCCCGACGGCAGGATCGCCACCGGCGACCTCGGGGTCATCGAGGACGGGTTCCTGAGGCTCACCGGCCGCAAGAAGAACGTGATCATCACCCGGAGCGGGGTGAAGATCAACCCGGCCGAGCTGGAAGCCGACGTCGAACGCGCCTTTCCCGGCGTCCGCGCCATGGTGGCCCTGCCGGACGGCGCCGCGCTGCTCGCCTGCGTCGTCTGGGCCGAGGACACAGGTAGGGCGGCCGAGATCGAGGCGTACATCAAGCGGAGGAACGCGGGCCGCGAGCCGTCGCACCGGATCGCGACGACTCTCGTCCGCCCGGCGGAGGAGCTCACCGTGGAGAGCGGTCTGCTGACCCGGAACTTCAAGATCGACCGTGGCGCGGTCGCGCGCGCCGTCTGGGGGAGTGGCGACAGGTGACCGAGGACGCGCTCTGCCAGATCATCGCCAGCGTTCTGCCCGGCAGGGACGTGGCGCCGTCCATGAGCCTCAGGAACGACCTCGGCGTCGACTCGATCGGGCTCATGAGCATCGTGTTCGTCCTCGAGGAGCAGACCGGCATCGACGCCATGAGCCGCATGGGGGAGTTCATCGAGGCCGAGTACGTGCACGACATCGTCGGCATCTGCCTGGGAGCGAACTCATGACGATCATCGACTTCCACTGCCACGTCGCGGCCGAGATGTGCTTCCCGCCGTCGTTCCGCGACGGGGTCATCGACAACATGGCCGCGGCCATGCAGGCGCGCGGCCTGCCCGCCACGAAGGAACGGCTGCGCCGCATGCACGACGCGACCCTCCAGGACCCGCTGTGCGACCAGCTCGTGAAGGAGATGGACGACGCGGGGATCGACGAGGCCGTCCTGCTGCTGCCGGATTTCACGTACGCGCTGAAGGACAGCACGCACTCCATCGAGGAGATCATCGATCACCACAAGGCGGTCGTCGATCGGCATCCCGGCCGCTTCCGCGTCCTGGCCGGCGTCGACCCGCGCTGGGGGGCCGACGGGATCGCGCTGTTCGAGCGGGCCGTCGTCGAGTACGGCTTCGACGGCATGAAGCTCTACCCGCCGTGCGGCTACCGCCTCGACGACAAGGCGCTCTACCCGTACTACGAGATCTGCGCGCAGCACCGGCTGCCGGTGCTGTCGCACATCGGCGCGACCTCCCCGGCGCTCGACTTCGAGATCGCGCTGCCCATCTACGTGGACCGGCCCGCGCGCGACTTCCCCGGCGTGGACTTCGTGCTCGCGCACGGCAGCGTCCACTACCCCGACGAGTGCGCGATGCTCTGCAACAACCGGCCGAACGTCTACATCGACGCCAGCGGTTACGAGGCCCCCGACGGCGTGGCGGGACTCAACCGGTTCTTCCGCCGCAACATCAACCACAAGGTGCTGTTCGGCACCGACTGGCCGATCTTCCGGCTGCAGGGCAAACAGACGAACTTCGTGGAACGACTCACGGCCGAAGGAGCCTTCCCGGCTGAGATGACCCAGGCCGATCGCGACCTGTTCATGGGGAAGAACGCGAAACGGCTCCTCGACAAGAAGGGCACAGGCAGATGACCACGTTGACCGACGGCCTCACCGCCGAACAGGTCCGGTTCTTCAAGGACAACGGCTACGTCGGCCCCTTCGATCTCTACGAGCCCGACGAGGCTCAGAAGATCTGGAGCAAGGCCATGATCGAGATGGCGCTGTCGAAGAACAAGCCGCACAACTCGACGGTCATCAACTATGACCGGCACCTGGACTGCGACACGCTCTCCGAGCACATCTCGCGGCCGGAGATCGTGAACAAGCTGCGCTCGCTCCTGGGTGAGGACATCATCTGCTGGAAGTCCAACATCTTCCAGAAGCAGCCGGGTGACGCGGGCACCGGCTGGCACCAGGTCGAGAAGTACATCGTCGGCGAGACCACGACCGCCGCCACGCCGTCGCTGAGCTTCGCGTACGACCGCGACGACGACGCGGTCCTCCAGGACGTCAGCGTCTGGACCGCCTTCTCCCCGGCCCAGCGCGAGAACGGCTGCCTGCGCTTCATCCGCGGCAGCCAGAAGCGCTGGTTCTACGACGAGAACAAGCGGCTCACCAAGGGCCCGCAGCGCAAGACCGACTTCTTCGGCTACGACTACTCCGAGCTCCAGCTCGACCCCGACTGGGACCCGGAGAAGGAGGACGTCGTCGAGATGGAGATGGGCCCCGGGCAGTTCGTCCTGTTCGTCGAGAAGTGCGTCCACGGGTCCCTGCCCAACGTCAGCGACCAGACCCGCCTCGGCTACGCCTCCAGGTACGTGATCCCGCAGACCAAGGTGTACGAACACGTGGACAGGCTGGTCGAGTTCGGCGACGAGATCGCCCTCGACTACCACGGCTGCGTCCTGGTCTCCGGCGAGGACAGGTACGGCTACAACCGCATCTACACCGAGAACCTCAACGGGTTCGCGTTCAAGCGGGTGCCCGCCGATGCCTGACATCGACGACCGGCTGCGAAACTTCGTCGACTTCCTCGGCACGCAGCCCATGGCACCGGACCTCACCTACGACGAGGTCGCGCAGAGCAGGTCGCGCGCCGAGCTCGGGATCAGCTCGCTCAACATCCTCATCCTCGTCAACAGCTACATCGAGGAGAAGGCGAACGGGCGGATCGCGTTGCGCCCCGAATGGGTGCCGATGCTCGAGGACATCGACGGCATCCTGTCGGTGATCGAGGAAATCGACGCGAGCACGCCGGCCGAGGTCTGAGTGGGCGGCATCGGGTCCTTCGCGTACGTGGTCGGCGACGCCATAGGCCGTCCTGAGGACATCCCCGGGTTCGAGGACCTGTGGCGCGCGGTGTCGCCGGACACCGCGTTCGCCGCGATGGGCACGGGCACCTACCGGAAGATGACCGGGCCGCTCGTCCCGTACGTCGTGGACTGCGTGGCGAAGGTGCTGAGCACGCACGGGGTCCGCGCGGCGGAGGTGGACCGGCTCGTGCTCGCGACCTCCGACGGCGTGCTCGGCCTGCTCGGCAGGGACGTCGCCGTCGAGGTCATGCGCGCCGCCGGGCTGACCGCGTGCGTTCCCGCGATCGTGTCGCTCCAGCAGTGCTGCAGCTCGCTCGAAGCCCTTCGGTACGCCTGGGGCCTGGCCGGCGCGGAGGCCGGCGCGGGCGCGCGCAACGTCGTGCTGGTGGCGCTGGACTTCACCCCGGACGACCGCGACCGGGTGAAGTCCTTCGCGCTCTTCGGGGACGCCGTGGCGGGCTGCCTGATCAGCCGTGACCACGGCGGCCTCACGCTCGCCGGGACCGGGCTGGCCGCGGACTTCTCCGGCATGGTCGGGCAGGACACGTTCGCGTCCCGGCAGGCGGTCGCCCGGGCCGCGCTGGACCAGGCGTTCCGTCAGGCGGGCCGGGTGCCGGGGGACGTCACGAAGATCTTCACCTCGAGCCTGTTCGCTCCCATCGTGAGCTTCAACGCGATGGCCGCCGGCCAGGCCCGCGAGCTCCTGCACTTCCAGGGGCCGATGACCCGGTACGGTCACTGCGGTAACGCGGACTGGCTGATCAACCTGATGGACCACACCGACAAGTCCGGCCCGGAGCGAGGAGCGCTCTACCTCGCGCAGGCCTCCGCACCGGGCTTCTTCGCGTGCGCACTACTGGAGGCAGAGTAAATGAAGATCGTGGTCGACGACCTGCGCGGACCGGAGATCGCCGCGTTCCTGGAGGAACACCTGCGGGAGATGCACGCCATCACCCCCGCCGAGAGCGTGTACGCGCTCGACCTCGACGGGCTGCGCGTCCCCGAGGTCACGTTCTGGTCGGTGTACGACGGCGACCAGCTCGTCGGCTGCGGCGCGATCAAGCGCATCGACGACGGGCACGGCGAGGTCAAGTCCATGCGCACCGCCCACGAGCGGCGGCGCGACGGCATCGCGAGCCTGCTCCTCGCCCACATGCTGGAGGAGGCCAAGGCGATGGGCCTCGAGCGGCTCAGCCTGGAGACCGGCTCGACCGAGCACTTCGAGCAGGCGCGGAAGCTGTACGCGAAGTTCGGCTTCGAGCCCTGCGGTCCGTTCGCGGGCTACGGCCCCGACCCGCACAGCGCCTTCATGACCCGGACGCTCTGACGGCATGAAGGACGACGTCTACGACTACGACCAGCAGTTATACGACCGGTCGTTCCTCAACTGCTACCAGCGGCAGGCCATGGTCATGCTCGCCGAGCGGGTTCCCGACCTGCCGCTGGTCTTCTACAACTGCCTGGTCGGCGGCGACGACATCGCCGACCAGGTCATCCGCCTCGGCCGCCCGAAATACGACTTCCAGAGCAAGCTCCTCGACCCCGCGGCCCTCGCCCGCGTTGGGATCGCCCGCGAGTACGTCCCGTTCGACACCTACGCGCAGGCGCGCGAGATCGTCATCGACACGGCCGGGCGCGCCGGTTACGTGATCCTGTTCGTGGACGTGTACTACCTGCCACACACCCCCGAGTACCGGACCGACCACGTCGTGCACACGATCACGCTCACCTCGTACGCGGACGGGCACTGGTCGATCCTCGACGACAACCGGGCGAGCGTGCTGTGCCGGTACGCCTACCCCGAGGACGTCATCGCCGCGGCGTACGACAACGGGAAGCTGCGGCACGTCAGCTGGTTCCCGGCCGGCCCGTACGACAAAGCGGCGGCGGTGACCGGGTCGTCGGCGGCGTTCTCCGAGGTGCTCCGGACGTACGACGACACGTACGCGCTGCTGGAGGGGGTCGCGGACCTGCTGGGGACGCGGTGGATCACGCCCGCGCGGACGATCGCCCTGCTTTATGACGCTTTTTCGGTGTATGAGGGGTCGCGGGCCTGCCTGCGGGAGTTCGCCGCGCGGCAACCGGCGTACGCGGACGTCGAGCCGGCGCTCGCGGACCTCGTCGGCCGGTGCAAGGACATCAGGAACCAGCTGATGATCGGCAAGGCGATCGGCCAGGTGGACGCGTTCCGCGTGGCCGCGGCATGCGCGGAACTCCGCGCGGCGGAGGAGGACACGCTGAAGCGGCTGCGGGGACAAGGGGGAGCCTGATGGCGATCGATCCACGCCTGGTCGTGACCGGGTTCGGCCCGGACGGCGCGGCGGTGATCGTACGTGACACGCCCGTCGCGCCGATCACGGCCCGCGCGCTGCCCGGCCAGGAGATGTACCTGCTGTGGGGCAGCCCCGACGGCGGCGCGACCGTCGGACCGAAGGCCGCCGACCCGATCACGCTGCCGTTCTTCGCCGGAGCCGGCGGGACGCGGCTGCTGCTCGTGCGCTTCCCGCCCGCGTCCGCGATCGTCGGACTGCCGTCCGCGTCGTCGCCCGAGGACCAGGCCGAGATCGACGCCGAGGTCGAGGGGCGGCTCCCCGGGCTGATGGACGTCTTCGAACCCGGCGACCCGTCGGGGATGCACACCACCGACACGCTCGACTACGGCATCTGCCTCGAAGGCGAGCTCTGGCTCGAACTCGACTCCGGCGACGAGGTCCGGCTCACCCCCGGCGCCTGCGTCGTTCAGCAGGGGACCCGGCACGCCTGGCACAACCGCGCCGAGACACCGGCGCTGATGGCGTTCGTCGGCATCGGCGCGGAGCGGCCGTCATGAAGCGGCTCGTCGTCGTGGGGACGGGGCCGCGCCTGTACCGGGAGTTCATGCTGCGCCGGATCGGCGAGCGCTACGACGTCCACCTCGTCATCGGCCGGCCGGCCGAGTGGGAGGCGCCGTACGTCTCCGGGGTCAGCGTCGTACCCGGCATGACGGCGGACGGCATCGTGGCGGCCGTCCGGGCGGTCGTGGCACAAGGCGCCATCGACGGCGCCGTTGACGGGGTCATGACGTGGGCCGAGGACCACGTCGTCGACACCGCGCTCGCCGCCGCGGCCGTCGGCCTGCCCGGCCCGGGCCCCGACGCCGCCCGCGCCTGCCGCGACAAGCACGTCACCCGCTCGGCCCTCGCCGCGCGTGGCGTGCCGCAGCCCCAGTCGGTGCTGGTCGCCGACGTGGCCGAGGCGCGCGCCGTGGCGGAGAAGTTCGGCTATCCGGTCGTCATCAAGCCCAGGGCCGGGGTCGCGAGCCAGGCCGTCGCGCTGGTCCGCGACGGCGAGGAACTGGCCGACCACTTCGCCTCCGCGCACCGCCTCCCGGCCGCCGATCTGCGATCTCCGGACCGCTCCGTGATGATCGAGGAGTACCTGACCGGGGAGGAGATCGGCGTCGACTCCGTCGTACGGGACGGCCGGGTCCTGCCGGTCTTCGTCTCGCACAAGGAGATGGGCTACGCGCCGTACTTCGAGGAGACCGGCCACTGGACGCGCGGGGACGACCCGCTGCTCGGCGACCCCGCGATCACCAGCTTCCTCACCCAGGTCCACGCGGCCATCGGGTACGCGACCGGCGCCACGCACACCGAGCTCAAGCTCACCGACGAGGGCCCGAAGCTCATCGAGATCAACGGTCGGCTCGGCGGTGACCTCATCTCGTACCTGTGCCACAGCGCCTCCGGCGTGGACCCGGGCCTGGCTCTGGCGGCGGTCTCGTGCGGCGACGTCCCCGACCTCACGCGGACGCGCGCGCTCTGCGCGGGGATCAGGTTCGCCTACCCGCCGTGGCACGAGACCCGCGTCGAGGAGATCGCCTTCGACGAGTCCGGCCTGCCGCCGGAGGCGGACCTGGCCGTCCCGCTCGTCCGCCCGGGAGAGGTCGTCCTGCTGCCGCACAAGGACCTCATGGAGGGCCGCGTCGCCTTCGCCACCGCCGCCGCGGCCACCCGTGAGGAGCTGTCCGCCGCGCTCGACCGGGCGCTGGCGGCGTTGCGCTGCACGTGGAGCCCCGCGTGACCGACGTGTCGAAGGCACCCGCCGACGAGGCTCCCGCCGGAGTGATCCGCACGCTGCGCGAGCTGCCGCGGCCGGCGATCGTGCTGCTGTTCGGCATCGCGCTGAACCGGATGGGGAGCTTCGTCGCGCTCTTCCTGGTCCTGTACCTGACGGGCATCGGCTACAGCCCCGCGCAGGCCGGCTTCGTCCTCACCGGTTTCGGGGTGGGGTCGATCGTGGGGACGTTCGTCGGCGGCAGCGTGACAGGGAGGTTCGGCGCGCGGGCGGTGATCGTGTGGTCGATGCTGCTGTGCGGCTTCTCCACCGCGGGGCTCGCCGCCGTGACGGCGATCGTCCCGTTGCTGATCGTCAGCTTCGCCGCCGGCGCGTTCGGGCAGATGTACCGCCCGGCGGCGGCGACGATGCTCGCCGAGCTGACGCCGCCGCAGCGGCTCGTGATGACCTCGGCCGCCAGCCGGTTCGGGCTCAACCTCGGCGCCGCCATCGGGCCGCTGCTCGGCGTGTGGCTGGCCGCCGCGTTCTCGTACCAGGTGGTCTTCGTCGTCAACGCCGTCGTCGACCTGCTCTTCGCCGTCGTCGTCCTGCTCGTCATGCCGGCCGCGGCCGGGCACCGCTTGCGCGAGGACACCGCCGCGCCGGAGGAGACCGCTCGGTACCGTGACCTGCTGCGGGACCGGCGGTTCCTGCTGTTCCTCGCCGGGATGTTCATCACGGCGGTCGCCGAGGTCCAGTACCAGTCGACGCTGCCGCTCGAGGTGCAGCAACGCGGCTACCCGACCGCGCTCTACGGCGCGGTCGTCGCGCTCAACGGCGCGCTCGTGATTCTCGTCGAACTGCCGCTGACCACCCTCATCCAGCGCTTCTCCATGCGGGCCACCGTCGCCGCCGGCTGCCTCCTCCTCGGCATCGGCCTGGGCCTGTTCGGCCTGCCCTTCGGCCCGTGGGTCTTCATCCTCGGAGCCGTCGTCTGGACGCTGGGAGAGATCATCAGCGCCCCGTCCATCGGCGCATATCCGGCCCTCGCCGCCCCTACGCCCGCCTTGCGGAGCCGCTACATCGGCGCGCTGTCCACCTGCCAGACAGCGGGCTGGGCCGTCGGCCCCAGCGTCGGCACGGCGCTGTTCGAGTACGTCGGTGGCGCGGTCTGGGTGATGTGCGCGGGTCTCGGCGTGCTCGCCTGTCTCGGCATGCGCGCGGGCGTCCGCGACCTCGTCCCGCGGTAGTCACGGTCCGCAATTTTGGAGCACGCGCTCTGTTATTCTGAGCCTCGGCGTTCTTCATTTGTCGTTCGAGGTAAGGAGTCGACTCCTCGTGCAGCTTCGAGTTGCGGCCATCGCCGTGGCCGCCATGACGGCGGTCCTGCCGGCGCAGGCTCCCGCGTACGCGCAGGCCAATGCGTACGACCACCAAGACCCGGCCGAGACGGGCTGCTGGAACTCCGCCCAGGTGGTGCGGACCGGCACGCTCGTCAGACATCAGCCCCGCGGGGCCGCCGGGCGGATCCACCTCTGGTGGTCCCCCCGGTGCAAGACCAACTGGGTCGAGATCAGGACCGACTCCAAGGTGAGCGGCACCATCTACGTGTACACGGTGGACAACAGGAGGGACGCGTACGACTTCAAGCCGGGTAACAACGGCCGTCACTGGGGCAACATGCTCCGAGCCCCCAGAACCTGCGCCTGGGGCAGGGTCGAGGTGGAGTGGAACGCCGGCCGCCGCAGCGTCCAGACCGGCTCCGGCGGCACCGCGAAGGCGTGCGGCTGAGCGGCACTCCGGGGAATCGTTTACGGTCCCGCCCGACCGGGCCCGACCTCTGACCTGTGCTCCCGATCGAGCGCGTCCTCGGTGAGATCCGTGGTGCGAACCGGGGCGGCCGATGTCGCGTATCCCATGCAGTACGGAGGGCGCGCGCGGGGCCTGGTGCCGGGGGCGCGCTCTCGAGCGGGACGGAGAGGGGGACATATCGCCACATCGTCGCTGCGCCCGTCCTTGCTTGAAAGAGCTTCAACGAGCGAGATGAGAGTCACGACATGTCTGTAGCCACGATTGCCCCGCGGATTGCGATCAAGAACGTGACCCCCGAAGTCTCCAGCGCGATGAGCGCCCTGCACGAGGCCGCTCTGGCCGCGGCGCAGGCGGCGGACATCGCGCCGGGGCTGCTCCAGCTGATCAAGATTCGCGCGTCCCAGATCAACGGCTGTTCCCTCTCGCTCGACCGGCACACCCAGGACGCGCGGGCCATGGGGGAAGGGGAGCAGCGCATCCGCGAGCTGCGGGCCTGGCGGAACAGCAAGCTCTTCAACGGCAGGGAGCGCGCCGCGCTGTCGCTGACCGAGGCGATCACCCTCGTCTTCGCGGGGCAGGTCCCGAACGAGGTGTACGCCGAGGCGGCGAGGCAGTTCGAGGAGACACAGCTGGCGGCGCTGATCTGGGCCGCGACAGTGATCAACGCGCACAACCGGATCGCGATCACCACCCGCCTGGAGGGCAGCGGCGCGCCGCCCGACGCGGACGCCCGTGGAGCGGCGGCCGCAGGAAGCCGGAGCATGTGGTGGACGTCAGCCCGGGCGGCGAATCCCGCCTGAGGACCTCCCGGGCGGTGGAGGGCGCGATCCCGATTCCCGGTCTCGGCGCGCCGACCAGAAAGGCGCGCTTCTCGGGGCGGTCAGCTCTCCATGGGCCGGCCGGCAAGGCGCGCTCCTCGGTGGCGAGCCGCGCCCGGGCCGCCGTCGGCCGGCTTCGCCAGGGCGTTGTCGTCGGCGTCGTGCAAGGCCCGCAGGAACAGCGGGTTGCCGCCGCTGATCCGATACATCAACCGCCGGGGCCGGGGGCCGGCGTCGGACGGTATGCCGCCGCCGCCTCCTCATCCAGCGGGGACAGGCTCAGCCTGGTGATGTACGCGTCCTGGCAGGCGACGGCGTCGGCCACCGCCGGCGGGATCATCGTGGAGCGGCAGGCGATGGCCGGCAGGAATCCGGCGGCGGGCGGGTTGCGAAGCAGGAACTCGGTCAGTTCGAGCGACGGGGCGTCCGCCCAGTGCAGGTCGTCGAGTGCGAGCACGGCGCCGCGGCCGGTCGCCAGGTGGATCAGGAGCGCACGAATGCCTCGATACGCATGGAAGCGATCCAGCCTGCCCCGTACGGTGTCGCTCGTCTCGCCCGCCGACAACAACGTGCGCAGGGCGGACTCCGCGAGGCCACCTGGTCGGCCACCGTCGACGTGCCCGCCCTGTTCGTCCGCCAGTCGGGTGAAGGCGTCCACGTACACGCCGAACGGGACCAGCCGCTCGAACTCGGTGGCGCTGCCGGCGAGCACGGTCCGCCCGGCCGGACCGACCCGGCACCTGGCGGTCTGCTGCGCGCCGGCTACCGGGCGGTGCGCGTGAACCAGCTCATGGCGGGTCGGCGCCGCGGTGGCCGGGAAGGCGACAAGCCCGATCCCATTGATGCGTGCCCCGTAGCCGCTGGCCATCCCCGGCTGCGGAGCGCTCAGTCCAGCCACCATTACCGGGGAGGCGACCGACAGCAAGACCGTATCGAGGCCATCCGGTTACTGCGCCGACACCACCATCTGCCGGCGAAACTCTTGCTGGTCGTTGTTCGGCACAGCAGGCTCCTTCTTCTGGGAATCATGGTTCCCGGAGATCATGTGCCCACTGAACCGGACCAATCCAATACATTCGGTTGTATCGAGAAGTGACCTCTGCGATTATCTGCTGCCTGGAATCCGCACGGTGCCGAGTCCAGCCCATGGAACATGCCATAGTCGATGGAGGATGATCAACCGTGCATGCTTGGGCTTATCCCTGGCCAGTTGTCGATCCCACTGTCCCACCCCATGACCAACGCCGCATCGTGCGCGTCGGGACTGCCAACCTTCAAGCGTGGGGCGGAGGGAGTGAGTGGTCGATCATCTTTGGCGTCACAGCCGGCATGGTGTTTCTCGCCGGCATCGCCTTGGCCTTGATCTCAGGGTCCTGGGTTGGCGCGCTCGCCTTTCTTCTGCTCTCTATGGCCGTGACAGCATGCTTTATAGGTGCAGATCGCGGATCTGTCAGTCGGCTCGCCCGGCTCTACCGCCCTCGCTATGTCCTTCCCAGCGATCTTGACAACGCAGCCCATGTCCTGTTCAAACGGGCTTCCGACGCCATCTCGACAATCAGCCGGTCCGAGGTCAACCGGTGGGGGTATCTGGATTCTGTCGCCAATCATGTGCTCCTGCCCCAGCAACTGTGGGAGATCTGTCGCCTTCTGCGTGATCAGAGCTTCCTTCGTGCCGAGCAGGCACGTGCCACCCATGGCGTCATCGTCACCGCTGAGCTGAGGGCTGTCCTGGCCCCTCAGCAACGGGCCATACAGCATTCGGCCAATATGGTCACGAAACGGGTCGTGGAGCTGGAAGCCTATGCGCACCGGGTCCTGGAGGCCGACGCCGCACTACGGGCTCAAGCGCAGCTGCGGAACAACAACCAGTACCACAACCTGCTCGCACACACAGACGACAGGTTGGGCATGAAAAGGCTTTTACAGGAGGCGGCCTCGGTAGAAGGCACTCTTGCGCGCAGTGTGCAGGATGCCGTCACAGCAGGTCAGACCTTGGCTCTGCCGGATCTCGAACGCTGGGGCCAGACCTGAGACGGCATCTGCCCATCAAGCAGGTGTTGAACGTTCTACCTGCGCCGGCATCGCAGGGGCCATGAGGACCCTTGGCTCGGAGCCGCGAAGCTCGAGAACATTGTGTAATGACGGAGTCAGAGGTGCGGCAGGCCGTAGCGGAACTGCTTCGGAGACTACCGGGCGAGAACGAGGGGCCCGTGCTGGAAGCGTCCCTGTGTGAGGGTATGGGGCTGGACCAGGAACAGGCAGAGTTCGTCGGCCGGATGCTGATCACGCTGCTCAACACTTTTGGCGTGCTGGCGGTCAAAGACCAGCGGGTCAAGGCCGCGCATGTTTCCTCCGCACTATTCCTCAGCAGCCTGGCCGAGCACGTCGAGACCGGTACAGCCGTCCTGGGCAACTGGGAACGTGCCCGAATAGGCGATCCGCCGTATCTGAACCACACGATCCTCACGGGGCCGCAATTCCTCTACCTGATAGAGCGCCAGCGTGCGCACATGAACCCACGGGCCCGGCCGCTACGCCATGTACGCGTCGCCCAAATCCTTGTTACGGCGCGGCTGCGTGGGCAGGGCGTCTGCTGCCTGGCCATGTATGACAGCGCGGCCAATCAGTACCAACTCCCGGGCGGACGGATGCGTCCCGCTGATCCGACGATGCGTGATGTCGCGATCCGGGAACTGGAGGAAGAACTCCCGCGCTTCGTCTTTGACGCCGGCAAGGATCAGCTTATGGACATGGGTACGGCCGAGATCACGCAACTTTCGCGCACGCTGGGCGTCCTCACCAGGTACGAAATCACCTTCCTCCACTTCCAGTCGTCACGCCCGTACCTGCTCGTCGGCCCGGACGCTCGCTGGATCAGAGCAGAGACACTCCTCAAAGAGGGGGCCCGCGTCAACCAGGCGTCGCTGAACATGAGTGGGCTGCGAGAACTGTGCAGAACGCTGCCGCAGGGATTCCAAGCGCTGCCGTTGAGCCTGCAAGCCGTTCAGCGGCGCATACTGCGCGATATCGTCAGGGACAGGCCTTGGGAGTTCTACGGCATTCTCATCGGGGTGCTCGGGATCATCATTTCCATCATCTTGTTCTTTCTGGAATAGGACGGATCACGTGGGCAAGAGGCTAGGCGACGGATGGGAAGCACGGCTTCCCTCCGCAGTGCTCGACGCCTACGACCGGTGGCATCTTTCCACCGGCTACGACACCAGGTTGGTGGGGTGGCTCGACGGAGGGATGAGCGAGGCCAAGGTAGCTGTCGTCCTTCAGTTCGAGAAGAACGTCATCGACCGACAGGCGATACTCAAATTCCTGCCGAAGGACGGCCCCGGCGAGGCGCGGCGGACGCGCCAGGCGCTGGACCACTCGCCGCGGGAGTTTCGCGAGGCGCATCTGGTGGAGTTGATCGGTGACGCGATCCCGCTGGACACCTGGTGGATGATCCAGATGGAGATTGCCGGCGGTGACCAGTCCATGGTGCAGCCGTTGGTGAAGCTGCGACACCATGCCAGGTTGCACGAAGTCTGCGGAACCGTGGTCGGCTCCCTGCTCGACGAGTGGAATTCGGCGCGTGCCCATCCGCCGTTGCCCATGACCGCAGGCGAGTACCTGCGACTCCTGCTCGGAGACCGGCTCGAGGCCGGGAGCGCGTTGTCCACATGGGCGGCCACGCGTGGGCTGGCCACGGCCGAGTTCGTGCCGGACGGAGATGGCGGACAGGCGCTCAACCCACTGGCGCTGGCACACAGCAATGACGCACACTCCCTGTTCGTTCGGCGTGGGCGCGCGCACGGTGACCTGAACGTGCGAAACGTGCTCGTGCACCCCGACGATCCGCAGGGGTTCAAGCTCATCGACTATGGCGGATTCGCCGAAGCCGCATCGCTCGCCTACGATCCGGCGTATCTGCTGCTGAGCCTCGCCCGGGAGTGGTTGGGAGACTTCGCGGTCGACTCCCCGATACGGCACGACCTCAAAGTCGCGATCGTCACCCCTGACAAGTCGGAAGCCGCCTCTGTCATGGGGCCGAAGGCGGTCAGTACGGCGTTCCACGGCACCGCGCAGAGGTGGGCCAACCGCGGGAGTTTCGGCGATCAGTGGCGCGCGCAAGCGCTGCTCTCCTTGATCGGCTGCGGGCTGATCTTCGCGGGACGAGGTCGGCTGACCGACGATGTCCGGCAGTGGTTCTTCGACCTCAGCGCTTATGGGACACGCGAGTACCTTCGGATGCGGAAGGAGCTCGGCTGGCCCTCATTCCAGGCGTCCGTCCCGTCTGGAGGGAAGCCGTCCGTGGTCGGTGTGCCACGTTCCCGGGCCGAGATAGACGCTTTGCTCAAGCAGCATCTGCCGTTCATGCAACGCACTCTTGGCAACAAGGACCTGCTGCTGAACATCGTCATGGAGTCACTGGACGAGCGGGAGCGGTTCGTCTGCCTCGCGCCGTACCGCATGAGCGGTGGTATGCCAGGCTCGGCGGTCATCGTTGTAAGCGATCGGTATGTGCGCGCGATCGAGCTGGACACCAGGAACCGGATATCTGATGTCACCCGGGTGGCCCACAGCGAGATCAGTGAGCTGCGGCTGTATCCGGACCGTAGGCTTGGCCTGCTCGACACGGCCGACGTGCGGGTCGCTGGCGACACTGTCGAACTTCTCGTCCGCGGCCTGCTCAGGGACCAGGCGAAGGGCCTGATGGCGAAGCTGGAGGAGCTCACCGGCCGGCGCGTTCGCGAGTCGGTGGACGATCCGTCGACAGCCTGAGATGGTCTGAAGCCGGCACCCGATGCTGTGAGGGGTCTGGCGATTCGCGACACCCGACTACGGCACCCGGGGACGAACGGCGCCGGGGATCTCACTCGTGAGGGGGTCCGAGGAGGGCCGCCGCGAGTATGGAGGCGAGCCACTCCTCGTACTCGGCCTCACTCCATCCGCACACCTCGGTCAGCTTCTCGAAGTTCTCCGTCGAGGTGAGGACATAGATCTGCTCGGCGGCCCTGGCCGGAGGGAGGTCCGGGCGCAGGGCGCCGAGAGCGTGCAGATGTTCGGCCGGTCCGCGGCTTCCCGTCAGCCTTTCGCGTTCGATGTCGGCCAGGAGGTCCTGGAGTCCCGGGTCGGCCGGGGACGCGGCGGCCGCCGCGCGCAGGACGCGGTGCACGGGCTTGATGCGCCGAAGGATCGCGGTGGCCGTGGCGGCGTACAGGGCCAGCTTGCGTGCGGGGTCCGGTTCGTCGATGATCGCCTGGACCTCGGGGCGGTCGCTCTGCGGCAGGGGTTGGGCGTCTCCGGCCAGCGTGACGTCGTAGACGAGCTTGGCGAGCGCGGGTTTGCCGCCGGGGGAGGACGTGTACAGCGTCTGGACGGCCACGCCGGCCTCGCGCGCCACTTCGGCCATGGTGGTGTCGGCGTAGCCGTTCCTGATCATCAACTCCCGCGCCGCCGTCGCGATCTTCGTCGTGGAGGGGCGTGCGGTGTCCCTGGTTCTCGTCGCGTCCAGGACGGTCGCGTTACTGCTGGTCGGCCTGTACGCGGGCGGCGTCCTCTTCGTGGTGATCGCCCCGTCCGTGGCTCGCATGCCGGGGCCCGCGTACGTCCGGTACTGGCAGGCCCTCAACGTCGACCACGGCCGCGCCATGCCGCCGCTCCTCTTGGCCGGGATCGTGGCGATGATCGTTGTTTCGGTCCTGTCGTGGCGCCGCGGATGGCTCGTCTTCGGCGTCAGTTCGGCCGCGCTGATCCTGGTGATCCTCACCGTCGTCCTCACCCTGACAGGTCTGGAGCCTCTCAACCGGCTCGCGGCGTTCGCATGCCTGATTGCCGCCCAGTCCCTCGACCGAGGGCCGAATCCCCTGCCCGAGGCGGGCCCGGCTCGCGTTGATCAAGCGGTGTCGCCCGGGCGGGATCGTGATCCGCTCCCGCGCCCAGGACGTGACGTCCGGCCGCCGCGGTCCGCGTCGGCTGCTCCGTCTGCTGACTCTCCTGGAACGTTGCGACGACACGCCCAGCGGCGAGACGCCGGCGGGACCAAGGTGGTCAGGGGCCGGGGCCGGTCTGACCGCCTGCTGAGCGTCCCGGAGCGCGACCTCGTTCCGGAGGTTGCTCCCATGCGTCGGCCGGTCGTCGTTCGTGGTTGCCGGTGACAGTGGTTCGCAAGGGCGTCGGGGTGGAATATGGGTCATCTCGACAGGCTCAAACGGAGTATCGGTGCGTGGAAGTATGAAATGTCCGGACTGCGGTGCGGTGTTGTCCGGGACCGGGTCCCAAGGGCCGGTGTCCAGGTGCCCCAGGTGTGCGCTGCCTCTGGAGGGGCCCGCCGCGTACGAGCTCTGGCAGGTGGATCAGGCTCTCACCGGGCTGAGGGAGCAGCAGGCCAGGCTGCAGGCCCGCCGTACGGAACTGATCGGCATCCTGCGCGCCGGCGTCGCGGGTCAGGGGGCGGCAGAGACGGGTGCGGCGGGGGTGGTGCCTTCCTATGCGGGTGTGTTGCCGCCGTATCCGGGGGTGGCGGCCGGGCCTGGAGGTGCGGGGCCCGGTGTTCCGGGGCGGGAGGTCTCTCCGGGTACGGCGAAGAATGTCCTGCTCATCCTTGGTGGGCTGCTGCTGACGGTGGCGGCGGTGGTGTTCACCGTGGTGAGCTGGGGGCAGATGAGCATGGCCGGGCGGGCGGTCGTGCTGGCCGCGTTCACCGCGCTGGTCATGTTGGCGCCGGTCGTGCTGATCCGGCGCAGGCTCACCGCGACGGCTGAGACCGTGGCCGGGCTCGCGGTCGTGTTGCTGCTGCTCGACGGGTACGCGGCCAGGCGGGTGGGCTTCCTCGGGGTCGACGCGCTCGACGCGCTGCACTACACGGCGGGGGTGTTCGGGCTTACCGCGCTCATTCTGGTGGCTTATGCCCGGGTCACCCGGCTGCGCGGGCCCGCTCCGGTCGCCGTGGTGCTGGCGCAGCCGGTCCTGCCGCTGCTGACCGGCGACCTGCCGGAGACCTGGCTGGTGGCCATGTTGGTGGCCACGGCGGCCTTGGACGTCCCCCTGGTCCGTTATGGCCGGGGAGCGGTGCGGGTGACGGCCGCCGTGGCAGGCAGCGGGGTCGCGATGCTTGCCCTGCTGGTGGGCTCGGCGGACGCGCTGGGGTCCCCTTCCGTCGGCCAGGCCCTGGTCAGGTCGGCGCCACTGGTCGCGCTGGCTCTGCTCGGCGGGTTCGTGACGTGGCTGCTGGCCAGGCCGGGCAAGGCTCTGGGGGAGACCTGGGCGGCCGTGGTCACCGTCGGGACCGCGCTCACGCTGATCGCCATCCCGGCGGCGCTGGCGCAGCCGGTGCTGGTCGGGCCGGGGACGGACTGGCGTCCTCTGGCGTTCCTCGTTCCCGCACTCGTGGTGGTGCTCGCCGCCGCCTGGCTGCCCTGGCGGCGGGTACGGCTGGCGGGCATGGCCACCGGTGGGCTGGTGGCGCTGCTGACCACGCTGGTGGTGCTGCCTCGGCTCGTGGCCACGCTGGTGGCGCCGCTGGCCTGGCTGGACGTGCTCTGGACGGGCGCCTGGAACGGGCGGCAGTGGCAGCCGTTCGAGATTGCGACGCCGGCGGACGTGGCGGTGCTGGGCACGTTGGCGCTCGGCCTCCTACTGGTGGCCGTGCGCGGGACCGGTGGGTGGCCGATGCCGAGGAAGGGGGCGGCGTCCGAGGCAGCGACGTCCCACGCAGCGGTGTCCCGCGCGCTGGTGTCCGGGGGGCTGGTGTTCCGGGTGCTGGCGGTCGGGGCGCTGGTGGCCGGGGTGCTCATGGTCGCGGTCGTACCCCAAGCCTTCGCGATGCCCTACCCGGCCGCGGTGGCGGTGCTGGCAGTGCTGGCCGTGGCGCCGGCGGTGGCCGCCACACTCGGCCGGGCGCCCTGGTGGGCGGTGGCGTGCGCGCTCGTCGCCGGTCCGGCCGCGGTACGGGCGGCGGCGTACGCGTTCGGCAGCGAGCCGGCGACGCTGATCGTGCTGCCGATCCTGGCGCTGGCGGCCGCCGCCATGGCGCTGGTGGCCAGGCTGAAGGGGCTGAGGGTCTGGGGGCTGGGTTTCGCCGCGCTGTTCCTCGGGCTGGAGGCGGTGGCGGTGGGGTTCTCGCTGGGCCTGCGCGTCCTGGTCGCGGCGAGCGTGGGATTCGCCGTGGCCGGAGTGCTGGTGCTGCTCATGTCGCTGTGGGCAGGCGGTGCGAGCGGCCTCAGGTACGCCGGCACCACCCTGCTGCTGCTGGCCTCGTGGCTGCGGCTGGGGGCGGACGAGGTCACCGTCGTCGAGGCGTACACGGTGCCGTGCTCGCTGGTGCTGCTGGGATTCGGCTGGTTGCGGCGGCGCGCCGCGCCGGTCTCGTCGTGGGCGGCCTACGGCACGGGCCTCTCCTTCACGATGCTGCCCAGCCTGGTGGTCGTCTACTCGGACACGGAATGGCGGCGGTCGCTGGCGCTCGGCGTGCTGGCGCTGATGGTGCTGTTCGCCGGAGCCCGGTTCCGGCTGCAGGCGCCCACGGTGATCGGGGGCGTCGTGCTCGCCGGGGTCGCGGTGCGGGCACTGGCCCCGTACGTGTCGGAGATGTTCCTCGCGGTGCCGCGCTGGGTGCCGATCGCCGTCGGCGGGGTGCTGCTCGTGGTCGTCGGGGCGACGTACGAGGCTCGCATGCGGGACCTGCGCCGGGTGCGTGACGTCCTGCGGGCGATGGGATGAACCCCGGACTCCGCCGCCGCGCCTCTGATGTCGGGGGAGCTGACGACGTCCGCGGCGAAGAGGTTCTCCAGGGCCGTCAGGTTCCCCTCCTGGGAGGCGTCGAGGAAGGCCGACAGGAGGCGGCGGTGTTCGTCGGGGCCGATCGACCCGCGCCGGGTGGTGCTCAGGTGCTTGCGGGCGCGGCTCACCAGCTGGCGGACGTTGGCCGGGCTGAGCTGGATGATCTCGGCGATCTGCTCGTAGGGATAGACGAAGGCCTCACGGAGGATGTACGCGGCCCGCTGGGCCGAGGTGAGCTTCTCCAGCAGTAACAGCAGGGCGAGTTCGAGCGCCTCACCTCGCTCGGCTCCGGCGGCGGGGTCGGCGCCGGTGTCGATGGGCTCGGGCAGCCAGGGGCCGATGTAGGTCTCGCGGCGGGCCCTGGCGGACTGCACGGCGTTGATGGACAGCCGCGTCGTGATCAGGGTCAGGAACGCCGCCGGGTTGGCGATGGCCGAGCGTTCGGTGTTCTGCCAGCGCAGCCAGGTCTCCTGGACGATGTCCTCGGCCTCCGCCGAGCCGGCGAGCATCCGGTAGGCGATGCCGAACAGGCGCGGACGCACCTCGACGAAGGTGGCGGTCGGCCTGCTCTCCGTCGCAGAGCAGCGCCCGGCAGCGGGCCTCGAGGCCGAGGCCCCAGTCCGTGCCGCCCGCCCGGGTGGAGCGGGAGAGCCGCTCCAGCGTACGGGCGGCCAGGTCGTGCCGGCCGGTACGCGCGGCGGCCTCGACGAGTTCGAGGGGAGCCCACTGGACCCCGCAGCCGCCCGGCGCCCGGTGGTCCACGCCAGCCTGCAGAACGGCTTCCAGAGCCTTCTCATACTGGCCGAGCCCGTTGTAGAGGACGGATCGGACCCAATGGCTGATCTCCAGCGTCCTCCCCTCCCCGCGGACCGCTCCTTCCTTCGCGATGATCTCCGCGAGCTGCTCGGTCTCCTCCTCGTCTCCCCGCCACGCCGCGAGGCCGAGGTCGCCGCCCGTCTGCACCATTGCCCCCGAGGTGGTCCAGACGTCGGCGGCGACCGCGTTCGCCTTCGCCTCCTCGTTCTGGGTCTCGGCCTCCGCCAGGTCGCCCTCGAACAGGAACAGCATCGTGGACAGGCTGAGCGCCAGGGGCAGCAGCGCGAGCGCGCCGGAGCCGCGGATCAGGCGGAGGTAGTGCCGGGTCAGGTCGCGACCGGCCTCGTCGTCCCACAGGCTCATGACGGAGAAGTTGACGAACCAGACCCACCGGAGCTGTTCGGCGGGCGGGGTCTCCTCGCTCATGATGGCGTCCACGGCACGCCGCAGGGCCGGCTCGGCCGTCAGGGTGTCCTGCGTGTAGGACAGGGAGAGGGCTTCGAGGACGAGATCCGCGGCGCGGGGCGCGCCGGGCGCGGGTGGCGCCTCGCGGGTGGCCGCCGCCACCTCGATGATGCCGTCCCAGCCGGGCAGGACGCCGATCGCCACGAGCAGCGCCTGGAGATACGTGTCGCGGGACAGGCCGATGTCGAGTGGTTCGAGCTGTTTGGCGGCCTTGAGCAGGATCGCCGGGGCGGAGGTGCCGCGGTTCGAGGTCAGGGCGATCTCGGCGCGCAGGGATTCGGCCTTGGCGCGGCGCAGCTCGTCCGGCGGCCCGGCCTCGGCCGCCGCCAGCAGCGCCAGCGCGGACTCGAGGGCGCCGGCCAGGTGCTTGGCCCGGGCGGCGTCGAGCGCGCGTTCGGCCCGGCGCCGGGCGTCGGGGGTGAGCCCGACCGCCCGTTCCAGGAAGGCCGCGGCGGCGGCCAGACCGCCGCGGGCCTGGGCGCGCCCGGCCGAGCGTTCGAGCTCGGCGGCGATGCTCTCGTCGGGGTGGGCGGCGCTCTGCGCGCGGTGCCAGGCCCGCCGGTCCGGGTCGGTGGCGGCGTCGGTCGCCTCCGCCAGCGCTCGGTGGGCCTGCCGGCGCTCCCTCGGAACGGCCGCGTTGTACACCGCGGAACGGACGAGCGGATGCCGGAAACGTACCCGGTCGCTGAAGTCGATCAGTTCGTCGGCCTCGTCGACCGCCGTGGTGTCGACGCCGAGCACGTCGGCGGCGCGCCACAGCAGGGCCGGATCGCCGAGGGGTTCGGCGGCGGCCAGCAGCAGCATCATCCGGCTGGCGGCCGGCAGGCCGTTCAGCCGGCGCTGGAAGCCGTCCTCGAGGCGGCCCGCCAGCGACTGCCCGTTCGCCGCCGCCACGAATCCGCCCGCGGACGCGGCGCGTGGCAGTTCGAGCAGGGCCAGCGGGTTCCCCCGCGACTCGAACAGGATCCGGTCGCGCACCTCCTCGTCCAGCGGCCCTGGGACCACCCGGCTGATGAGGGTCCGCGCCTCGGAGTCCCGCAGTCCGCCGACCTCCATCACGGGCAGGCCCGGCAGCACGCCGGTCTCGCCGGAGTCACGGACGGCGAAGACGCAGGCCACGCTCTCGGCCATGAGGCGGCGGGCCACGAAGGTGAGGACCTGCGCCGAAGCGCGGTCGAGCCACTGGGCGTCGTCGATCACGCACACGAGCGGACGCTCGTCGGCGGCCTGGGCTAGGAGATTGAGTACGGCGAGGCTGATGAGGAACTGGTCGGGAGCGGGCCCGGCGCGCATCCCGAAGGCGGTCCCGAGCGCGTCACGCTGGGGTTCGGGCAGGGTGTCGAGGAGGTCCAGCATCGGCACGCAGAGCTGGTGGACGGCCGCGAAGGGCAGCTCCATCTCCGACTGGACCCCTGTCGCGGCCACGACCCGGCACCCGGCGGACTTCGCGATCAGGTGGTCCAGCAGCGCCGACTTGCCGACTCCGGCCTCGCCGCGCAGCACCAGCACCCGGCTCTCGCCGCCGCGGACGTCCGCGAGCAGCCGGTCGAGCGTGGCGCACTCCGCCTCTCGGCCCACCAGCCACCCCGGCCGCGGGGTTCCGCCTGTCGCGGACCACCCACCCCCAAGATCAGCCTTATCGGGCATCTCCGCCATATCTTCCGCACCACGCATCACCGGCGATACCGGGACCGACTTTCATCTAATGCAATATCTCATCCAGACGGCCTGATCAACGAACCGGCTGGATGGCGCCGCGCGGCGGCGAGCGTGGATGCGGCGAACGGAGTGTCCGGCGGGGAGGGTGCGGACTTCGTCAGGCGTTGTCGCGGGGAGGAGCGGTCACTTCCCGGTACGGCGGGCGGGCAGCGGCCGGATCAGGTCGTCCATCGTGCAGCCGAGGATGTCCAGCAGCGCCATCAGCGTGCGGAGGCTGAGCCGTTCCGGCTTGCCGACCGCGAGCCGGTACACCTGGCTCGGCGACAGATCGACACCGCGAGCGGCCAGCAGGGGACGCAGCTCCACGGTGGAGGACATGCCGCGCTCCGCCATGACCTCGCGAAGACGCCAGCCATAGTCCAGATCGGCCATCGCCTGTCAGCCCCCTTCTCTTCTGCCGGGACAGGGTCCACCTGTCCGCGCCGCCTTCGCATCCGTGACGTCCCTAGCGTGACCGTCGTCGATGACTGGTAGGCCCACCAAAATCCGGACATCGACCAGCAACTTCTCGGGGGCTGTCACAAGCCGCGACGTACCGAACACCGGAAAGGTCCACTCATGAGCGAGCAGCGCGTCATCGTCCTGGTCCACGGCGCCTTCGCCGAATCGGCCGGCAGCCGCGCCGGTGAGACCCATCCGGCACGGGACTCGCCTGCCGTCACCGCCGTTGAAGGGTCCTCGTGGGCCGTGGGTTCTGCCGTGGTTGCGGGGTTTTGCGTGGAGTGTCCAGCGTAAGCTGATGCATCTCGCTCACGCTGCCGCAGGCGGCCGGTACGGTGACGCGGGGCTGAGGCGGTAAGGCAGGGGGGCGATCGCGTGCGGTGGGTGGGCATCATGCGCGGGCGTCACGGAGCAGGCCGCCGCGATGCCGGCATGACCCGGCGGTTCAGAGGGGTCGCGGTGGTCGCGGTCCTCGCCGTGGCCTGGAGCGTCGCGCTCGAGACCGTCCCGGTCGCGAGAGTGGCGAGGGACGCGCGAGCCGGTGAGACGGTCGCCACCCCGCACCCCGGACCGGCGGCGGTGACCTCCATCGTGGGGCTGGGCGATTCGGTGCCCGCGGGCTCCGCGTGTGACTGCGACACCTTCGTCTCGCTGATCAGGAAGACCCTGGCGACCAGGCAAGGCACCGGCGTCGCCGTCCACAACCTGGCCACTGGAGGGCTCACCTCGCAGGGGCTGCTCGATCAGATGGACGGCGGGTCGGCGGCGGACGCCATCGTGAAAGCCGACCTGGTGATCATCACCATCGGCGCCAACGATTTCGACAGCGACGCGCTCGAGGACGACGACTGCGGTCCCCGCGCGGGGCTGGCCTGCTACAAGAACGATCTCGCGCGGCTGCGCGCCAACGTGGACGGCATCCTCGGCAAGGTTCGCGCGCTGCAGACCCGCCCGCGCAGCCGGATCGTCGTGACCGGCTACTGGAACGTGTTCCTGGACGGCGACAGCGCCCGGGCCAAGGGGACGGCGTACATGTCGAACAGCGACGCCCTCACGCGCGTCGTGAACCGGACCCTCGCCGGTGCGGCCGCGGCGAAGGGCGCGCGTTACGTCGACGTCTACGGCCCGTTCAAGGGGGACGGCTCCCGGGACGACACCCCGCTGCTGGCCGCCGACGGCGACCACCCCAACGCCGCCGGACATCGGGTCATCGCCGACTCCATCCTGTCCGCCCTCGCCGCGGGCTGATCCCGTGCGGCCGGGATGAAAGGTTCAGCGGTGAGCTCCCTGGTCAGGTGCGTAGGGAGCAGGTGCGGGGTTGACACTTCGGCGTGATCCCGCGAACCATCGTCTTCAAGAGACGGTTTGGGAGCGCTCCCATACGGACCCCGAAGGCGAGCGATGTCATGTCCGGTCCCCACACGCTGTCTGCCCGGCTCTGGGCAGTCGTCGCCTGCGTCGCCGTGGCGATCGGCGGCATCGCCGCCGTGACCGCCCCCGCTTCCGCGGACACCGGGTGCAAAGTGGACTACACCGTGAACTCCTGGCAGGGCGGCTTCACCGCGCAGGTGAAGGTCACGAACCTGGGGACGGCGCTCAGCGGGTGGCGGCTGCGGTGGACGTACGCAGGGGACCAGCGGGTGACGAGCGCGTGGAACGCGCAGGTGGAGCAGACCGGCCGGGTCGTGACGGCGGCAAACGTCGCGTGGAACAGCGCGCTGGCCACGGGCGGCAGCGCCGAGTTCGGCCTGCAGGCCACCTGGTCGGCGGCCAACCCCGCGCCCACCGACTTCACGCTCAACGACGTGGCCTGCAACGGCACCACGACCCCGAGCCAAACCCCCACCGTCACGCCCACCGTAACGCCCACTGTCACCCCGACGGTCACCCCCACGGTGCCGCCCGGCTGCTCGGGGGCGACGGTCTGCTCCGGGTTCGAGGACCAGGCGGGCAGCCCGTCCGGCGACTGGCAGGTCGTCACCCCCAACTGCGCCGGCACCGGCACGGCCGTGATCGACACCGCGATCACGCACAGCGGCGGCAAGTCCCTGCGGGTCAACGGGGGCGGCGGTTACTGCAATCACCTCTTCGTCGGCACCACCCGCGACGTCTCCCGCGTCGGCCCGGTGGTCTACGCCAGGATGTGGGTCCGGCACACGACCGCCCTGCCCGCGACGCACGTCAGCATGATCACCATGGCCGACGCCAATGACGGCAACCGCGACCTGCGCATCGGCGGCCAGAACGGCGCCCTGCAGTGGAACCGCGAGTCCGACGACGCCACCCTGCCCGAGCAGAGCCCGGCGGGCGTCGCGCTCAGCACCGCGCTTCCCGTCAACCGCTGGGTCTGCCTGCGCTACGAGATCGACACCACCAAGCAGTCGATGCGTACGTACCTGGACAACCAGGAGGTCGCCGGCCTGCGCGTGGACGGCACCCCGACGCAGGACATCGACTCCCAGTGGCTGCGCCGCGCCACCGCGCCGCGCCCGGCCACGCTGCGGCTGGGCTGGGAGAGCTACGGCAACGACCAGGACACCCTCTGGTACGACGACGTGGCGCTCGGCTCGGCACCCCTGGCCTGCTGATCACAAACCGAATGCTGAGAAGTCCTACCGTGACCTACGCTGTTCGCATGCGCGTGACGATGCGGGAGGTGGCCGATCGGGCGGGCGTCTCGATCAAGACCGTGTCACGTGTGGTGAACGGCGAGCCGCACATCCGTCCGGAGAAGGTGAGCCGGGTGCATGCGGCGATCGACGAGCTCGGCTGGGTCCCCAACCGGGCCGCCAGGACGCTCAGGACCGGGCAGGTCGGGGTGGTCGGCATCGCCGTCACCGAGCTGCGCCGCCCGTATCTCGCGGGACTCGTCGAAGCCCTGGTCACCGAGGCCGACCGCTGGGGGATGCTCGCCGCGGTCGAGCCGACGCACGGCGATCCGGCCCGGGTGGCGGCGGTGCTCGCCGCCCGGGGGAAGACGTTCGACGGCGTGGTGCTGATCGGGCCGGTCGGGCCGGTCGGCGACGGGCCGGACGACCGCCCGGTGGTCGTCGTGCAGGGCGGCGCGGCCGAGGTGGACCGGGTTGAGGTGGATCGCGTTCAGGAGGACGTCGCGGAGGCGGCGGCCCTGATGGCCCGCCACCTCGCCGTCATGGGCCGGTCCCGCCCGGCGCTGCTCGGCGCGCATCAGGATGAGCTGCGCGCCTGTCTCGACCGATCCGGTCCGGTGCCCGTGCCGTGCGCGGACCTCGGCGAGGTGGCCGACCGGCGCGCGGGAGCGCGGGCCGCCGTACAGGTGCTGGAGCGGCACCCGGACGTCGACGTGCTGCTGTGCGTCAACGACGAGGTGGCGCTCGGGGCCCTCGCGGCGCTCGTCAAGCACGGGGTGGACGTCCCCGGACGGGTGGCGGTCGCCGGCTACGGCAACCTGGAGGACGGGCGGTTCTCGACGCCGTCGCTCACCACGATCGACCCGGGACCGGCCCGGCTGGCGCGCAGCGCGCTGGAGCTACTCGCCGAACGCCTCGCCGGCACGGCGCCGCGACGGCCGCGCGCGGTCGTCTCCCCGGTCGAGCTGATCCGGCGTGAGTCCACGCTCGGCCGGGACCCGCGGTGAAGCGCCCGACGCTGGCGGATGTCGCCGTGCGGGCCGGGGTCTCGGCGAAGACCGTGTCCAATGTCCTGCTCGGCCGCCCGCATGTCTCGGCCGCCACCCGGGCCAAGGTCCAGGCCGCGGTCGAGGAGGTCGGCTACGAGGCGGGACACGCCACGAGCCAGGCCGGGCGCGGGCTCGCCTCCGGCCGGACCGGCCGGATCGCCGTCGTCGTGCCGAACCTCTACCAGCCGTACTTCGCGGAGAACGCCGAGCGGCTCATCCTCGCCCTGGCCGAGTGCGGGTTCACCAGCACGCTGCGGATCGCCAACGGCGGGGAGCGCGAGCGCGACGCGGTGCTCGGCGTGACGACCGCCGACGTCGACGGCGTCATCATCTGCCCGCACCACCTGTCGGACGAGCTGCTCGCCGGCGCGGCGCCGCGGCGCCCGGCGGTGGCCCTGGGCGGCGCGCCGATCAAGACGCTCGACGGTGTGCTGATGGGGGAGTACGCCGGCTTCCTGGCGATCACCCGGCACCTGCTGGCCACCGGCCGGCGGCGGCTCGCGTTCGTGTGGAACGGTCCGGCGGGCGCGGTCCCGACCGGGGACCGCTACTCCGGGTTCGTGGCCGCTCTGGAGGAGCATGGCATCGAGCATGATCCTTCGCTCGTAGCCTACAGCTCCGACTGGGACCGCAGGGCCTCGGGCTACGAGGCGATGGTGGGGCTGCTGCGGCGCTCCGGGCCCAGGTTCGACGCCGCGGTCTGCGTCAACGACACGATCGCCGTGGGCGTGCTGAAAGCCCTGCGCGCGCACGCCATCCGCATCCCCGAGGACGTCGCGGTCACCGGCTTCGACGACACGGACGAGGGCGAGTTCACCATCCCGTCGTTGTCGTCGGTGAGCCCCGACCAGGGCGAGATGGTGGCCGCCGCCGTCCACCTGCTCATCGAGCGCCTCGACGGGTACGACGGCGCGGCCCGGCAGGTGCACACCGGCGTGCACCTGCTGATTCGCGACTCGTCCGGGCAGGCCTGACCCGCTCCGCACCCCTTGGCGCGATCACTACTTCCCCTGATTGTCTTGTCATTGACAACGCTGAATGACGGCCCCTAACATCGCTGAAACATTCACCGAGATCTCGGTCACACCCCTCCGTCCCCCCCTCAGGAGGACCGCATGGCCACCTCACCGGCTCTGTCCCGCCGGGCCTTCGTCGTCGCGGCCGGCCTCACCGCACTCGCGGGTTGCTCCGGCAAGAACTCCGGCGATCCGAACACGTTGCGGATCTTGGTCAACAAGCATCCGCTGACCAAGCCGATGAGCACGATGGAGTGGCCCAAACAGCTGGAGAAGATCGCGGGCGTGAAGATCCAGTGGCAGGAGATCTCCGCCGACTGGGACCAGAAGAAGTCCACCATGCTGGCGGCCGGCGACGTGCCGGACCTGATCATCGGCACGAACGCGATCACGAACGCCGACCTGGGCACGTACCGGACGCTCTTCGAGAACCTGGCCGACGACCTGGACGCGCTTCCGAACGTCAAGGCGTTGTTCGCGGCGAAGCCGCAGCTGAAGTCGATGGCCACGCTGACGAGCGGCGAGGTCTACGCGGTCCCGGGCTACAAGCGGTTCTGGCCGACGACCGTGACCCACCAGTACATCAACAAGCAGTGGCTCGACCGGCTCGGCCTGAAGGTCCCCACCACCTGGGACGAGCTCTACACCGTGCTCGTCGCGTTCAAGGAGGAGGACGCCAACGGCAACGGTGACAAGAACGACGAGATCCCGATGGACTGGTCACCGGTCGGCACGGGCGGCTTCGGCTACTTCCAGCCCAGCGTGCTGCTCGGCAGCGTCGGCCTGCCGATCGCGGGCGGCGGCGGCCAGGGCTACTTCCTGGAGGACGGCAAGGTCGGCAACTTCCTCGTCGACGAGCGCTACAAGCAGGTGATCGAGTTCCTCCATCGCTGCTACGCCGCCGGCCTGGTCAGCAAGAACGTCATGACGCAGGACTACTCGGCCTACCAGGCGGTCGGCCGCGGTTCCGGCAAGGTGGCCAAGGTCGGCTTCAGCTGGGGCTGGACGGCCAGCGACCGGTTCGGCGCCGAGCTGGCCGATCAGTACGTCGCGATGGCGCCGCTGCTCGCCAAAGCCGGCCAGACCACCCCGGTGACCTGGACGTACGACTCCAACGGCGAGAACTTCCCGTCGAACCAGATCCTCATGTCCGCCAAGACGAGCAACAAGCAGGCGGCGCTCAAGATCGTCAACGCTCTCTACGACAAGGAGATGTCGCTGCAGGTGCTGTGGGGCGACCTCGGCAAGTACGTCAAGAAGATCAGTGACAAGGAGTACGAGGTGCTCCCGCCGGCCGACCCCAAGGTCGACCCGTCGACCTGGAAGTGGACGGTCACCATCGCCGACGCCGGCCCGGTCTGGATCCGGGACGACATCGAGGTGAAGCTGCCGGCCGACCTGGACGAGGCCGTCGAGCAGACCGAGCCGCTGCAGAAGGCGCTGGCGAACATGGACGTGGACAAGGACGTCTACCCGTTCCAGTTCATCCAGATGAAGCCCGACGACACCAACCAGCTCGGGCTGAACAACACCACGATGCTCAACTCCGCGATGACGAAGTTCGCCGAGTGGATCACCAAGGGCGGCGTCGAGGATCAGTGGGGACAGTACGTCCAGCAGGTCCAGAACGCCGGCCTGCAGAAGAACATCGACATCTACCAGCGCTACTACGACGAGTACGTGAAGACGCGCTGATGGCGGAGTCTCTCGTCGCGGCTCGCAAGCCGGCCGGCGCCCGAAGGATGGGCGCCGGCCGGCACGTCAGGCGGTACTGGCAACTGTGGCTCATGGTCCTGCCGGCCGTCGGGTTCGTCGCCGTGTTCATGTACGTCCCGATGTACGGGATCCAGCTGGCCTTCCGGGAGTTCGACTTCACCGCCGGGCTCACCGGCGGGGACTGGGTCGGCCTGAAGTACTTCCGGCAGTTCTTCGACAGCCCGCTGTTCTGGCCGCTGCTGAAGAACACGTTCGTCATCGCCTTCACCACGCTCGTGGTGGGGTTCGCCGCGCCGATCCTGCTGGCCCTGATGATCAACCAGATCGCCGGCGGCCGGCGCAAAAGGGTCATGCAGACGGCGACGTACCTGCCGCACTTCATCTCGATCGTGGTCATCGTCGGCATGCTGCAGGCGTTCCTCAACCCGTCCACCGGGCTGCTCACCCGGGTCTCCGCCCTGTTCGGCCTCGACGGGGTGAACTTCCTCGGCGACACGGCGGCCTTCGTACCGGTGTACGTGATCTCCGACGTGTGGCAGCACTGCGGGTGGAACAGCATCATCTACCTCGCCGCGCTCTCGCGGGTCGACCCGCAGCTGTACGAGGCGGCCAAGGTGGACGGCGCGAACCGGCTGCAGCTCATCCGGCACGTCGACGTCCCGAGCATCGTGCCGACCATGGTGATCCTGCTCATCCTCACCATGGGCGGCGTGCTGAACACCGGCTTCGAGAAGGTCTGGTTGATGCAGAACAACCTGAACCTCCCCGTGTCCGAGGTCATCGCGACGTACGTCTACAAGATCGGCATCTTCAGCACGCAGTTCAGCTACGCCACCGCGATCGGCCTGTTCAACACGGTCATCAACTTCGCGTTCCTGATCGCCGCCAACGCGATCGCCCGCCGCGTGTCGAACTGGAGCCTGTGGTGACATTCTTCCGCAAGAAGACACCGGGCGATGTCATCTTCACGCTGGCGCTCGGCGCGATCTGCGTGGCGGTCCTGTTCGCGGTGGTCTATCCGGTCTATTTCGTGGTGATCGCGTCCGTGAGTAACCCGTCGCTGATCTCCACCGGCGAGGTGTGGCTGTGGCCGAAGGGCGTCAACCTCTTCGGGTACCGGGAGATCTTCAACGACGAGCGGATCTGGACGGGCTACCGCAACACGCTGCTCTACGGCGTCGCCGGGACCGCGCTGAACCTCGTCGTGACCATCCCCGCGGCGTACGCGCTGTCGCGGCCGGAGTTCCGCCCCCGGCGGATCCTCATGTTGTTCTTCGTGTTCACGATGTTCTTCAACGGCGGGCTGATCCCGACGTACCTGCTCTATCGCGATCTCGGCCTGCTGGACAACTGGCTCGTGTTCGTCCTGCCGTCGGCGGTGAACGTTTACAACCTCATCATCGCCCGCGCGTTCTTCGAGCACTCGCTGCCGAAGGAGCTGTTCGAGGCGGCGATGATCGACGGCGTGTCCTACCTGCAGTATTTCGCCAGGGTCGCGCTGCCGCTGTCCAAGGCGATCGTCTCGGTCATCGGCCTGTACTACCTGGTCCAGCACTGGAACGACTTCTTCACCGGCATGGTGTTCGTCCGGGACAACGCGCTGCAACCGCTGCAGATCGTGCTGCGTGACATCCTCCTGTCCAACCAGGCGTTCGCCGGTGGCGTCGGAGCCTCCGGCGGCAGCGGCACCTCCTACGACCAGCAGTACGCCGACCAGATCAAGTACGGCGTGATCGTCGTCTCCAGCCTCCCGGTCCTGGTGCTCTACCCGTTCCTGCAGCGCTACTTCGAGAAGGGCGTGCTCATCGGGTCGGTGAAAGGCTGATGAGACGCGTCCTCACCTGGCACACCAGGGCGGGCGAGGTGGGCCTGCTGCTGCTCAAGCTGCACCTGCTGTGGATCGTGTGGACCCTGGCCGGCGGCGTCGTGCTCGGAGTCTTCCCCGCGACCGCCGCGGTGTACGGCGTCATCCGCGGCGAGCTCCTCCATTCAGGGGCGCCTCGCGAGTTCCGCCGGCTCTGGCGGCAGGAGTTCCGCACCGCCAACGTGGTGGGCTACGTCTTCGCGGCGGCCTGGGCGGTGCTCCTGCTGGACCGGCGGCTGCTGGAGAGCGCCGACCTCGGCGTCGTCGAGCCGCTGCTCGGCGCGCTGCTCTGGCTGGTCACGCTGTTCGTGTCGGGCATGACCGCGAACATCTGGATCCTCGCCGCCCACTTCGACGAGGGGCCGGGCGCGCTCGTCCGCCGGAGCGCGATCCTCGTCCTCGCCCGCCCGGTCCAGGCGCTCGTCACGCTGCTCGTCGTCGGCGTGATCCTCTGCGCGTACTACGTCGTCCCGGGGCTGGTCCCGGTCTTCGGCGTCGCCGTACCGGCCTTCGCCTCCTTCGCCTACGTCTGGGGCACCGCGGTCCTTCCCAGGGCCCCGGGCTCATTTCACGACACCCCGTTGGGAACACCATGACCATGACCTCTACCGCCGCCTTGCGTCGCGAGCCGCTGCCGCTGACCGCGGTCACCATCGACGACGAGTTCTGGGCGCCGCGCCGCGAGCTGATCCGCACCCGTACGCTGCGGCACCAGGAGGGCCAGCTGCGCCGGCCCGGACAGCAGTTCGACGCCCTGAGCCTGTCCTGGCGGCCGGGGGACCCGGACGAGCCACACATCTTCTGGGAGAGCGACGTCGCCAAGTGGATCGAGGCCGCCAGCTACTGCCTGGCCACCACCGACGACCCCGAGCTCGACCGGGCCGTCGACGAGGCGATCGAGCTGCTGGCCGGCGCGCAGCAGGACGACGGCTACCTCAACGTGTACTTCACCGTCGTCAAGCCGGGGGAGCGGTTCACCGACCTCCGCGACGCCCACGAGCTGTACTGCGCCGGTCACCTCATCGAGGCCGGGGTCGCCCACTTCGAGGCGACCGGCAAGACCCGGCTGCTCGACATCGTGCGCCGCTACGCCGAGCTGATCGACACCGTCTTCAGCCCCGACGGCCCCCGCGCGGGCGGCTACTGCGGGCACCAGGAGATCGAGCTCGCGCTGGTCAAGCTCTATCGCGCGACCGGCGAGCGCCGCTACCTCGACCTCGGCCGGCGGTTCATCGACTGGCGCGGGGAGCAGCCCTACTATTTCGAGGCCGAACTGCGGCGGCGCGGCACCCCCGGCTACTTCGGCACCAGGCTCCCCCGCAAGCCCAGGGACCTGCGGCGCTTCCGCGAGTACAACCAGAGCCACCTGCCCGCGGCCGACCAGGCCGAGGCCGTCGGTCACTCGGTCCGCGCCATGTACATGTACAGCGCGATGACCGACCTGGCCGGCGAGTACGGCGACGACCGGCTGCTCCAGGCCGTGCGCCGGCTGTGGGCCAACGTCACGGACAAGAAGCTGTACGTCACCGGCGGGCTCGGCTCCGACCCGAGTATCGAAGGCTTCGGGCCCGCGTACGACCTGCCCGACGCCCACGGCTACGCCGAGACCTGCGCCGCGATCGGCCTCGTCCAGTGGGCGCGGCGGATGAGCAACCTCACCGGCCACGGCCACTACGTCGACGCCCTCGAACGCGCCCTGTACAACGGCGTCCTCAGCGGCGCCTCCGCCGACGGCACCCGCTACTTCTACGGCAACCCCCTCGCCAGCCACGGCACCGTGACCCGGCAGGAGTGGTTCGACTGCGCCTGCTGCCCGCCCAACCTCGCCCGGCTGCTCAGCGAGCTCGGCCGCTACGTCTACGCCCAGGGACCCGGCGAGGCCGTCGTCAACCTGTACGTGGCCGGCACCGCCCGCTTCACCTTCGCCGGCGGCGAGGTCACCCTCCGCCAGGACACCGCCTACCCCCGGGATGGCCGCCTGGCCGTCACCGTCACCCACGCCGACGACGGGGCGGAGTTCACGCTGGCCGTCCGCATCCCCGGCTGGAGCCGGCAGCCGGCCGTCACCGTCAACGGCGAGCCCGTTGATCAGCCTGTCCTCCGCGACGGCTACTGCGTCCTCTCCCGCCGCTGGCGGGCCGGCGACGTGGTCGAGATCGATCTCGGCATGGAGGTCCGCCGGACCTGGGCGGATCCCGCCGTCGCCGCCACCGCCGGCAAGGTCGCTCTCGAGCGCGGTCCGATCGTGTTCTGCCTGGAGGGCGTCGACCACGACTGCGCCGTGCACAGCCTCACCCTCGCCCGCGACACCCCCGTCCACGCGGTCCCGGACGAGCGGACCGGCGTCGTCACCCTGAACGCCGACGCCACCGCGGACGCCGAGACCGACGGCTCGCTGTACGGCGACCGTCCTCCTGCCCGGCGCGGCGTCACGCTGACCGCCGTGCCGTACTTCTCCTGGGCCAACCGCGGCCTCTCCGACATGACCGTCTGGATCCGGGAGTGAAAGGGAAGCGTTACGGAAGCCTTGGCTGGGACGCTCTTCGCGTCATCGAGCGAAGGCAGGTTCTCCATGCGAAGCAAGATCATGAGAGCGCTGGTCCCGGCGGCCGCCCTGGCGATGGCCGCGACAGCCGGCGCCGGCGTTCCCGCGAACGCGGAGGTTCAGGCCGGTCACATCAAGAGCGTCCACCGGACCCTGGCGAAGTGTGAGGCGGCGGGCTGGAAGTACTCCGGGGACCACGAATACTGGGACTGCGACTGGGACAGCCCGTTCTGGGCACTCTGGGTCCTGAAGTAACCCCCCGGCCGACGGGATCCCGCCTGATCTTGGTGATTGGGCGGGATCTTGCCATCACTCCCGTACCCCCGTCGTACGATCATCACTCGCCGGCATCACGGCGGGGGAATCGGGACGTGAAGGGGGCACATGGAATCGGAGGTGCGCTTCGCGCTGCTCGGGCCGGTGTCGGTCGACGGGCCTGACGGGCCGATCGCGCTGGGCTCACCGAAACAGCGGACCGTGCTGGCCGCCCTGCTGCTCCACGCGAACCGCACGGTGTCGGACGACCGGCTCGTCGACCTGATCTGGGGCGAGCGGTCTCCGCGTACGGCGGTCTCGCGCCTGCAGGTCTACGTTCACGAGCTGCGAGCGCTGGTCGGCAAGGAGCGCATCGGCCGCGTCGGCGCCGGCTACCGCATCCACGCCGACGCGGACGAGCTCGACCTGCAGCTGTTCGAGCAGTACAGAGCCGCCGCGCGCGCCGACGCGGAGGAGGGGCGCCACACCGACGCCGCGGCCCGGTTGCGCGCCGCGGCGGGGCTGTGGCGCGGGCCCGCGCTGGCAGGGGCCGGCACCCAGCTGATCCACCAGGAACGTCCGGGCCTCGAGGACAGGCGGATCTGCGCCCTGGAGGAGCTGTACGACTCCGAGCTGGCGGCCGGGCGGCACGCCGAGATCGTCGGCGAGCTGCACACGACGGTGGCCGAGCACCCGCTGCGCGAGCGGCTGCTGGGACAGCTCATGCTGGCCCTGCACCGGTGCGAGCGCCGCGGCGAGGCGCTGGCCGTGTACCGGGAGGCGAGACGGCGGCTGGTCGACGAACTGGGCATCGAGCCCGGCCGCCCCCTGCGCGAGCTGCACCAGCGGCTCCTGCGGGACGACGAACCGGACTTACCGGGGGAGGGCACGCAGTCGGCGCCTCCTCCGCCGCGACGAGAACCCCTCGTCGCGCGGCCGGCCGAGTTACCCAGGGACGTGCCCGAGTTCGCCGCCCGCGACGCGGAGCTGGCGTGGCTGAACGAGTGCCTGGCCGGCGGCGACGGCGTGTGCGTGCTGAGCGGCACGGCCGGCATGGGCAAGACGGCCCTCGCGTTGCGCTGGGCGCACCAGGCCAAGGACCGCTTCCCCGACGGGCAGCTCTACATCGACCTGCGCGGCTACGATCCGGACCACGAGCCGCTGACCACGACGGCGGCGCTGACCCGGCTGCTGGTCTCGCTCGGCGTCGATCCCGAACGGGTGCGGGGCGGATTCGAGACCCAGCTCGGCCTCTACCGCTCGCTGCTGTCGGGGCACTCGTTCCTGCTGCTCCTGGACAACGCCCGCGCGGCGGCCCAGATCGAGCAGCTCCTGCCCCCGAACGGCGTGGCGCTCGTGACCAGCAGGCACCGCCTGGGCGAGCTGGTGGCGTTCGCGGGTGCCAGGCAGCACTCGCTCGGCCCGTTGTCCGAGGCGGACGGCCGGGCGCTGCTGGACGGCGTGCTCGGGCCGGCGGGCGGCCCGGCCGAGTCGGACGCGCGCGGCGAGCTGGTACGCGCGTGCGGCGGCCTGCCGCTCGCGCTGCGCATCGCCGCCGCGAACGCCGCCGCCCGGCCCGAGGACGGCACCGCGGCGGTCGCGGCGGAGCTGGCCGTCGGCAACCCGCTGGCGGGGCTCACCGTGGACGGCGCCAAGGACAACGCCGTCACCGTCGCCTTCTCCGCCTCCTACCGCGTGCTCGCCCCCGCCGAGCAGCGGGTCTTCCGCCTCCTCGGGCTCGTGCCCGGCCCCGATGTCACCGTGGCGGCCGCGGCGGCGGTCACCGGCCTCCCGCGGGACGCGGCCCGCGCCTCGCTCAAGGCCCTGGCCGCGGCCCACCTGCTCGAACACCACATCACCGACCGCTACCGCTTCCACGACCTGGTCCGCCTGTACGCGGTGGCGGAAGCCGGGCGCGATCCCGAGCGCGAGCCGGCCTGGCAGCGCCTGTTCGAGCACTACCTGGAACTGGGCGCGGCCATCGCCGCCCGGTGCGCGCCCGGCGAGTCCCTGCTCTCCGGCCCGCCGCCGGGCCCGGACGCCTGTGAGCTGCCGTCCCCCGAGGCGGCCGACGTCATCAATCTGCTGGCCGCGCTGAGGCGCGCGATCGAGCGGGATCCCGGCCCGGCCGTCTGGCGCCTGGCCGACATGGTCCGCGCCATCTGTGCCCGTACCGGACGCATCGGTGAGTGGATGGAGATCGCGCCGACCCTGCTGGAGGCCGCCTCCGCGCACGACGTCCCGGCCGTGACCGCCATGCTGCACACCGGCATGGGCGACGGCCTCTTCCGCGTCGGCCGCCGTGAGGAGGCCGTCGGTCATCTGGAGCAGGCCGTCCGCATCGCCCGCGAGAGCGGCGATCGGGAGGGCGAGGCGGCGGCCAGGATGGGGCTGAGCTTCGCGCGGGCGTGGACGGGCGACCTCGTCGAGGCGATGGCCGACAACGTACGGGCCGCGCAGCTCTTCGGCGAGCTCGGCTCGGTGCCCGGCCACGTCCGGGCACTTCACGCGCTCGGCTACCAGTACCACCACCTGGGCTGGCTGGACCTGGCCGAGGACTACTGCAGGCAGGCGCTCGCGCTGAGCCGGCGCCACGATCTGCCCTACGCCGAGGGGGCCGATCTGCGGCAGCTGGGCGCCGTGCTCCTCGACCAGGGCCGGTACGGCGAGGCGGAGACCTGCCTGCGGCAGTCGGTCGCCCTGATCACCTCGATAGGCGGCCACGGCGCGGCCACGACGCAGATCTGGATCAGCCGGCTGCACTGGGAGAACGGCCGGTGGGCGCAGTCGCGGGACGAGGCGCTGGCGGCGCTCGACGTGTGCCGCGGCCAGGGCGACCGGCTGGTGGAGGCGGCGGCGCTGGTCGCGCTGGCCGACGCCGGGGTCCGCCTCGGCCTGACGGCAGAGGCCGCGGACAGCCTGGACCTGGCCGACGGCCTCATCGGCGCGGGCGGCCTGAACTGGCATCTGGCCTACGCGCTGCTCGCCCGCGCCCGGCTGCTCGAAGCCGTGGGCGACCAGGAGGGCGCCGTCCGCCACGCGCTGCGGGGACACGCCGTGGCGGCCGAGAGCACGTACCGGCTGCCGGAGCTGGCCGCGCTGACGGAGCTGGCCAAGCTGGAACGGCGACGCGGCGACCGCGAGGCGGCGGAGCACCGGGCCGACGAGGCTTTGCGGCTGTGCCGGCAGATCGGACACGCACCCTGCGAGAAGAAGCTCGCGCTGCTGCTGGAGGACGCGAGGTAGGTTTTCCCTCCCAGGATGCGCGCTGACCGGCCCCTCAAGGTGCGATAGCGTCAAACTCGATCATGAGCTGGCGGGGGCCGCGCAGCGCCGGGTTGGGCCGGTACGGCGGCGGGTCCGTGACCAGCCGGGGATTGACCAGCCGGCGGGCCAGCGCGGAGAGCGCCACCTGCGTCTCGCTCCGGGCCAGCGGCGCGCCGAAGCAGTAGTGGATGCCGTTGCCGAAGCCGAGATGCGCGTTGTCGGCGCGGCCGGGGTCGAAGCGGTCCGGGTCGGGGAAGCGGTGGGGGTCGCGGCTGCCGGCGGCGAGGACGAGCGCGAGGGGTGAGCCTCGCGGGATGGTGGTGCCTGCGAGGTCGATGTCGGCCAGGGTGCTGCGGCCGGTCAGCATGTGCACCGGTGGTTCGTAGCGCAGAAGCTCCTCGACCAGCGGGATGCTCAGGTCGGGTTCGTGGCGCAGCCGATCGAGCACGTCGGGGTGGCGCAGCAGGGTGAGCAGGCCGTTGGCGATGAGGTTGACGGTGGTCTCGTGGCCGGCGACCAGCAGCAGTGCGCCGGTGTTGAGCAGGTCGGTACGCGCCATCGGCCCGTGCGGGCCGGTGTCGGTGAGCAGGCCGGAGATCAGGTCGTCGCCCGGTTGGCGGACGCGGGCCTCGGCGAGCGTGTTGAGATATTCGCCCAGTTCGCGGGTGATCTCGCTTCTCCTGCGCTGGCGCTCCTCGAACGTTCCGGTGGTCGGGTCGAAGGCTTCCACGGTGGCGTCGGCCCACTGGCGGAAGCGCGACTCGTCCTCGCGTGGCACCCCGAGCAGGTGGCAGATCGCGGCCACGGGCAGCGGGTAGGCGAACTCCGCGACGGCGTCGATGCGGTTCTTCCCGGCGAAGCCGTCGATCAGGCCGTCGGTGACCCCGGCGAGCCAGGGGCGGAGGGCGTCGACGCGCCCGGGCGATTGAGGCGGCCCGAACGGGCGCATCGCCAGTTCCCGCAGCCGGTCGTGCTCGGGCGGGTCGCGGTTGATGAAAGGCAGGAGCAGGCTGTCCTCGGGAGAGGCGGTGGCCTCGGCCACGCCGGGGCGGCTGCGGGGGTCGGAGCTGACCCGCGGATCGTGCAGCAAGGCGACGATCTCCTCGTACGTGCTGACCACGTACGTGCCGTCGGCCTCCCGCGTCACCGGGGTCTTGCGCAGCTCGGCGTACAGCGGGTACGGGTTCGCCCGGTTGGCGGGGTCGAGGATCTGCTGGTAGAGGCTGGCCTGTGCCATGACGATGCCTTTCATGAACTCCGCGCGGGCAAGGTCGCTGTGGCTGCTCGGTGCGCCGCCCGCCGCACCGGAACCTTCCCGCCCCACGCTGTGCCTTGCATCAGGTACCGGCCAAACCTCCGCAAGCAATCAAGCGCTGCGCCGTCATCGGCATGCGGCACGACTGACCCTGGAGCAGCTCGCCGAGGCGTCGGGGGTCAGCGTCCGGACGCTGTCGGACATGGAGCGGGGTCGCAGCAGGGGACCCCGGCACCGCACCGTCACCGCGCTCACCGAGGCGATCGCCCTCATGGAGGCCATCGGCAGCCACGCCGTGTACGTCTCGCAGCACGTCACGGTCGCCGACCTCATCCGCCAAGCCGCCACCTGAGCCCGCCGCCCCCGGCATCTGACCGCGGCCACGGACCGGCCCTGGCGGCGCACTGCCATCGCTCGGGCCGGACCGGGCGTCGCGCCTCCGTGCCGCCTGAGCTGCGTGGATGAGGCTCTTCCCAGGTGCAATTCACCGCAAAGACATCCTGTGGCGCTCAAACGGTCATCGGCTGTCGTCACGATCGGCGAATGCACCGCTCACATGCCTTCCGGATGACCGCGGCCGCCGCCGGCGCCGCTCTCTCGCTCGCCATGCTGGCCGTTCCCGCCCAGGCGACGAGTTCGCAGGACAACGGGACCAAGGGCGTCAGCCTGGCGTTCCTCGGCCGGTTCTCGACCGGGTCGGTCGGCACCGGGGCCTCGGAGATCACCTCCTACGACCCCGCCACCAAGCGCGCCTTCGTGGTGAACGCGCAGGCGGGAACGGTGGACGTCCTCGACATCCGCGACCCGCGCAACCCGAAGCGGGTCACCTCCCTGCCCGCTCCCGGAGCGAACAGCGTCGCGGTGAGCAAAGGCCTGGTGGCCGTCGCGCAGCAGGCGGCGAAGAAGACCGGCCAGGGGAAGGTGACGCTCTTCCAGGCCGGTTCCGGCAAGAAGCTCAAGGCGTTCCCCGTGGGGGCGCTTCCCGACATGGTGACCTTCAGCGAGGACGGCCGCCGGCTGGTCGCCGCCAACGAAGGCGAGCCGGAATCGTACTGCGCGGGCGCCGTCGACGACCCCGAGGGGTCGGTGAGCGTCATCGACGTGAGGAGCGGCACCGTACGCACCGCCGACTTCCGGGCGTTCAACGACCGGACCGACGCGCTCCGGGCCGCGGGCGTGCGCATCTCCGGTCCGGGCGCGACGGTGGCCCAGGACCTGGAGCCGGAGTACATCACCGTGGCCGGTGACACGGCGTGGGTGACGTTGCAGGAGAACAACGCGGTGGCGATCGTCGATCTCGGCCGCGCCAAGGTCCAGCGGATCGTGCCGCTCGGCCTGAAGGACTTCGGCACGGTGGGCCTGGACGCCTCCGACAAGGACGGGAAGATCGACATCCGTCCCCGGGCCGGCGTCAAGGGGATGTACATGCCCGACTCGGTCGCGCACTTCCGCTCGAAGGGGGAGACGTACCTCGTCACCGCCAACGAGGGAGACGGCCGTGACTGGGACTGCCACACGGACGAGGTGCGCGTGAAGGACCTGACGCTGTCGGCCGAGGCGTTCCCGAACGCCGCCGCGCTGAAGAAGGACGCGGAGCTCGGCCGCCTTACCGTGGCCGCGGACTCGCCGAAGGACGCCTCGGGCGCCTACCGGCAGCTGAACGCCTTCGGCGCGCGCTCGATCTCCGTACGCTCGGCCACGGGCGCGCTGGTCTGGGACTCGGGGGACGAGCTCGAGCAGCTGATCGCCCGGGAGCTGCCCAAGAAGTTCAACGCCGACAACGAGGAGAACGACTCCTTCGACAGCCGCAGCGACAACAAGGGCCCGGAGCCCGAGGGTGTCGCGGTGGGTCAGGTGCGGGGGAGGACGTACGCGTTCGTCGGGCTCGAGCGGGTCGGCGGGGTGGTCGCCTACGACGTGACCGACCCCCGGCGCCCGGCCCTCGTCGACTATCTCAACACGCGCGACTTCGCCGGATCCGTCGAGGACGGGACCGCCGGCGACGTCGGCCCGGAGGGTGTCTTCTTCGTGTCCGCCGGGGACAGTCCGACCCGCCGGCCGCTGCTGATCGTGGGCAACGAGGTGAGCGGGACCACCGCCATCTACGAGATCCGGTAGGTGGCCTCCCGGCTCCTGACGCGCCGTACGTCGGGGTTCGCGAGGTAACGTCATCGTCACAGGTGCCGCTCGCCGTGATCCGCGCACGTCTTGTTCTCGAATGCGCGGCAGAAACCTGACTGGAGGTCCCTCATGGCGCGACGAATCTCCCTCCTGCTCGTCCTGGCCGTCTCGGCGCTGGCGCTGCTCGCCGGCACCGTCGCCGGGCCCGCCAACGCCGCGACAGCCATCGAGTACGGGCTGATGGCCGCTCTGGTGCCCTGAGAGAAGACAGAAGGGCGGATGTCCGGCATCCGCCCTTCCCGGCCCGACGGCGGATGGCCTTCAGTCGGCGACGAGGCGGGTCTGGTCGGCCTGCTCGCGCTGGCGCCGCAGCTCGTAGGTGCCCGGTGCGATGCCGGTGAAGGCGTGTTCGGGGTGCGCGAGGTAGGCGGTCGCATCGTCGGCCACGGTCAGGACGCCGAGCACCATGCCGCCGCCGAAGCGCTCCGGCGTGAAGAACGCCTTGCCGGTGGAGAGCAGGAGGTGGGTGTTGGCCCCGCCCTGGCCGCGGACGATCGGGACGCCGGCCTCGGGGACTGGGGTGCGGGCCGGGTCCCGCTTGGCCGGTACGACGGCGACATCGCCCTGGAACTGCAGGCCGGACAGGATGGGGATCTCGGCCTGCCGGTCGAGGTGCTCGTCGACGGTGACGCCGAAGGTGGCCATGGCCTGCTCGATGGTAAGCATCTTCTCTCGGGCTCCTTTGCCGGTGGGCGGGGTCAGGATCGTCGTTGCGCGCCGGCGTACTGTGCCGGGGTGAGGCCGTAGGTCCAGGCGGCGGCCTGGATGGGGTCGCTGCAGTCGGCGGGGACGGTGAGGCCGAAGCGGCGGCGGGTGCCGTCCCGTTCGACGGTGCCGTTGGTGCACAGCAGGACCCGCACGTGCGTGGTGAAGATGTCCTCGGGGACGTCGTGCAGGGTGAGGGTCTGGCCGGGATTGCCGGGGTCGGGTACGGCGGGTCCGATCTGCTCCAGGCCGGCCTCGATGATGAAACGGTCCCAGCCGCGGCGTTCGATGGCGCAGCGGCGGATCTCGGCGTTGGTCTCGCGGAGGATCTCGTCGGTGGTGAGGGTGTCGTCGATGACGGCTCGGGGGACGTGGGTGCCGTGCCAGAAGTAGACCCCGAACCCGTCGGACCAGCCGGCGGTGGGGCCGTCGGCGCGGTGCGGCCGGTGCACGGCCCTGGCACCCTCGCCGACCTGCTCGAGGTGCAGCTCGGCCGGGCGCGGGCAGAGCATGACGAAGTCGAGGAAGGGCCACCACCACCAGCCGGCGGGCGCGGACCGCGCCGGGTCCTGCTCCGCGGCGCCCTGCCACGGCCCGTCCTCGTCCAGCGGCGCGACCGGGTCCTGTCCGAGGTCGCGCGGTGGGGCCGTGTCCTGGCCGGAGTCGTGCGGTGAGATCGTGTCCTGGCCGGGGTCGTGCCCTGGGAGCGCGTCCTGCCTGAAGCGGTCGACCAGGGGGAGCCAGGTGCCGGACCGCTGGAACGCCAGGTGGGCCCGCCACAGCCGCCGTACCTCGCCGCGGATCGTGTCCTGCCGCGAGCCGCCCACCGCCGCGTCCACCGCCGCCCGCACGGCCGCGTTCGACGCTTCGGCGACCAGGTTCAACACGCCGGCGGGCACATTCCGGCTCTCCTCGCGGGCGGGCACGTCCCGCACCGCCGAGGCCAGCGCGGCGTCCATCGTCGCGGCGATCTCGGCGTGCAGGGCGGTGGCCGCCGCGCCGTGCACCGGATCGCTCGCCGCCCCCTCGGCCGCGACCCGGACCGCGGCGCGCACGGCGTGGCCGACGCTCTCACCGGCGGTGTCGTCCACCGCGCGGTAGACGGACTCCAGGACGCGGTTGTTGCGGTGGCCGGTGCTCAGGCAGGCCGCGATCGGTGCGGCGAACGCGCCGACGAGCGGCGAGGACACCCACACGACCCGTTCCGGGAACGGGACCCCGATCTCCCGGTAACAGGCGCGGGCGGCGGACTCCCACGCCCGCCTCTCGATGGCGCCGTCGTCGTCCGGCTCGGGACCCGGTGAATTCACGGTGGAGACCTCCAACTGAGGCGGGCCCCCTGGCTCCGCCCGAGAGCGCCGCAAACGACACCGTGCCGCCTGGGACACGTCGGCGATCATGTACTCGGCGCAGCACGATACCTGCCCGCGCGGTCACTCGGGGTCGGTTTACAGATGATGTGCGGCGCCTTGACACATCTGTCGATCTCCGTACATTCGTACGAATGCAAGTGACCGCCGTCGAAGACGCGTTACGGGCTCATCCCGACGACCTCGCCTCGTGGGGTGCCTACAGTGACTGGCTGCTGGAGCAGGGCGACGCCAGAGGCACGCTGATCCGCCTCGAACAGCGCCTGGCACGCACCCGTCCCGCCGACCGCCCGGCCATGGAGCGGGAGATCGCCGACCTCGTCGCGGAGCACGAGGGCGGATGGGACGACGGGTTGCCGGCGACGGCGCACGTGCTGGCCCGCCGGTACGGCTTCGCCACGGAGGTCGCCGTCCCGTGGTCGGACGACGTCCGCGAGGTCGTGGAGCAGGTGCTGCGCGGCCGGTTCGTCACCACCCTGAGGATCACGTCCCACGAGGCGTCCGACGAGGACGAGGAGTGGGACGACGAGGACGACTTCTGGGACGATGACGATGACGAGGATGACGAGGACGACGAGGACGAGGACGACGGCCCGGGAGGCGGGGTTCGCTCCGGGCGCCTGGACATGGCGGCACTCGACGGGCTGGATCTCGGCCGGCTCACCGGGCTCGACCTTTCCTATCTGGACCTCGGTCCCAACGGCGCCGAACTCCTCACCACCTTGCTCCGCACGGACCGGTTGCGGGCACTGGAGCTGCGGTACTGCCGGATCGGCGACGCCGGTCTCGCGGCCCTCGCGGCGTCCCCGTACCTCGGCGGACTGCGCCGCCTGCACCTGCAGCGCAACAGGGTGAGCGCCGAGGGCGTGCGGTCCCTGCATCGGTTCACGGAGCTGACCGAGCTCGACCTGCGGTACAACCACATCGGCGAGGCGGGCGCGGAGGCCCTGATCGCGGCCCCGTTCGCCGGCTCCCTCGCGCGGCTGTGGCTGTACGGCTCCGATGTGGGCAAGGACGGCGTGCGCAGACTGGCGCACGCCGCGAACCTTCCGTCCGGGCTGCGCACCATGTGGAGGTCCATGTGAGCATCGAACTTCGGGATAGCTTCTTCGTCCTGTCGGCCGGGGACGCGCCCGCCGAGGAGGCCGCCCGGTATCGGGCGGAGGTGGACGCGACCGACGCCGAGCCGGCCGCGACGGTGGACGGGCTGGACATTTCCTGGCATCCGTCGGCCCGGTTCAAGGCGGTGCGGTTCATCGACGCCGAGCGGATCGACGAGCGGGTGCGGGAGCTGTTCGCCCGGCCGAGCGCGGACGCGCCGTACCTGGCGGCGGTGTTCGTGGATCCGCACGAGTTGTCGTTCCGCACGTTCGAGAACATCGTCCCGCTGGACCGCCTGTTCGAGGACGTGCCGCTGGAGGCGGAGCTGGCCGAGCGGGCGGAGCACGCGGACGGGGTGTTCTCGTTCTCGCTGCGGCTGCCGGCCGAGGCCCGGGCCCGCCTGGAGCGGCTGGACGAGCTGAAGCTGTACGTGCCGCCGCTGAACGCCGGGTCCCGGGGCGGCGAACGGTTCATCTTCCACTCGGCGCTGCTGGCCGAGGCGTTGAGCGCGGCGGTGGCCGACGCGTTGCCGCCGGCGACGGCGGAGGGGTTCTCGCACGTGAACCCGGTGTTCAGGTGCAACCGGTTCGAGCCCGGCGACGCGAACTTCCACCGGCACCGGGACACGCCGTACTTCGACGCGGCGCGGCGGCACATCTCCCGGTACACGGTGCTGCTCTACCTCACCGGCGGCACGGGGTCGCCGGCGCTGGACCTGATCGGCGGCACCGCGCTCAGCGAGATCGGCGACTTCACGTGTGTGATCTTCGATCAGCGGTACGAGCACGAGGGCGCCCCCTACCGCGACGGCCGCAAGGTGTTCCTGCGTACCGAGCTCATCTTCACCGCCGACGAGGTCACCGAGGCGCCGGAGATCGGCGAGCTGTTCAGCAAGGCGTGCTACCTCACCGGTGAGAGCATCTTCGCGCCGGAGCTGGCCCGGCACGCCGACGCGTACTACAACCAGGTGGCGGCCGCCCACTGGAGCGGCCTGGGAGACGGCCCGGCTCGCGAGACCTTCGTGCACAAGGAGTTCCGCGGGGTGCACTTCGTGGCCAACGGCTACGACTTCTGGTTCGCCAAGAGCGAGGAGCTGGCTCTGGCGGAGTGTGCCGCGATCACCCTGCTCGACTACTTCAACTGCAAGCTCGGCGACACCGCGTTCCGGGCGCTGTGCGAGACGGAGGTGATCGAGTCCGACGACGCCGCCTGGATCCCGGAGTTCCTGAGTGCCCGGCGCGGCGGGTCCGTCATGACGCGGGTGGACAAGTCGGCGTTCTTCCCCGAGCCGGAGCGGCCCAACAACCAGACCTGCTGCCCGTTCCACTCCTCCGGACGCTACGACCCCACGCGCCACGACGAGATCATCGATCTCTACACCGACGCGCAGTCCTTCGCCAAGGCGCACATCCTGCCCGCGCCGATCCTCATGCTCGGCGAGGACGTGGCCCTCGACCCGGACCGGTTCGTCATCCAGGACAACCTCATCCACGTGCTCGGCAAGGGCGCCCTCCAGCCGGTGAACTTCGCCGCCTGCTGGAACGACGAATCCATCCCCGAGGACTACGTGGTCGTCGCGGCCAAGGTCGGCGTTGCGCAGTTCCTCGTCCCGCCCATCATCTTCGCCGAGTCCGACGGCTGCTACCACCTCACGTTCGACTTCTTCCGCAACTCGTGGATGGTCGACCACCAGCGGGCCACCATCCCCATCCCGAGGATCACCGAGGACCAGTGGGCCGATCCGGAGGAGAGGAGCCGCGCCTGGCGGCGCTACGTGGACGACTCGCTCGTCGACGACGAGCACCCGCTGCCGCCCAGCGACCTGTGGGACGACGAGGAGGACGACTGGGACGACGAGGACGACGAGGACGACTGACGCGGCCGGGAATCAGCGGCGGGCGTCGTAGACGCGGTTGGCGGGGCCCTCCGCGGCCAGCTTCCAGGTACGCAGGCCGGCCTCGTGCGCGATGCGCCGCAGGGCGTCCTCGCCGGCGTGGTTCCCCAGCGCGTACGGTCCCTTCTGGGCCAGCGCCCCGGGCAGACACAACGTCGCGGACGTCGCGGTGAACGCGCGCCCGAGCGGGTTGATGTTGTCCTGGGGCGCCGCGGCGGCGTTCGGCTCGACGACCAGGCAGGCGCCGTCGGCGGCCAGCGTCGCCGCGGCCCGCCGGAACGCGGCGCCGGGGTCACCGAGGTCGTGCAGGCAGTCGAAGAAGGTGATCAGGCCGTAGTCACCGCCGGGGAAGTCGCCCGCGCCCGCGACCTCGAAGGTCACCCGATCGGCCAGCCCCTGCTCCGCCGCCGCCCGCCGCGCGCTCTCGACGGACGGGCCGTGGAAGTCGAAGCCGTGGAAGCGGGAGGCAGGGTACGCGTGCGCCATGAGCAGCGTGCTGTGGCCGAAGCCGCAGCCGACGTCGGCGACGGAGATGCCCCGCTCCAGCCCCTCCACGACGCCGTCCATGGCCGGCAACCACTCCTGCACCAGGGACGCCGCGTAGCCGGGGAGGAAGAACCTGGCCACCCCCTCGTACAAGGCGGACTCGTGCTCCTCCCAGCCCACGCCGCCGCCCGTCCGGTAGGCGTCCACCAGCGCGTCCTCGGTGGCGTAGAGCGGCTGGAGCATGGCGAACGCGCCGGCCGAGTACGCGGGAGAGGCCGGGTCCGCGAGCACGGCGGCGTGTTCGTCGGGGAACACGTAGGTGTCCGTGCCGGGCTCGTAGTACACGTACTGGCCGGCCACCTGGGAGGCCAGCCACTCCCGTACGTACCGCTCGTCGAGGCCGGCACGGGCGGCGAGCTCCCCGGAGGTCAGCGGCCCGGCTCCGGCCATCGCCTCGTAGAGCCCGAGCCGGGTGCCGATCGACGTGCACAGGCCCGCGAGGGCGGCACCGCTGTCGATCGTCACGCGTTCCAGGAACTCCTTCACCCGATCCTGGTCAAGCGTTTTCTCCATGATTTCCCCCGTTGTTTTGCGATCGCAAATCTATATAAACAGTGACAATCACAGCTATATAAACGGTGAAAATCAGCCCAAGCGCACGTATTTGTTCGAAGAGGCGGGAACCGAACCCGCTTCCCGCCTTCTTCGTCTTCAGTGCGCGGTCCGGCTCGTGGTCATGACCGCGGCGCGCGACGGTCCTTTCGGGCTTCCAGCTCCTGCGGGCTGACCGGGACCAGCATCGGCTGCCCGGGCGCGCAGAACATCGTCACCACGAACGCCGACTCCTCGTCGGCCAGGTGGTTGCCGTCCTGGTAGTGGATCACGTCCCCACCGGGCTCCCAGAACGCCTCACCGGCCCGGACGACCCGCACGGGTTCGCCTTCGAGCTCGAAGTTGATGGCGCCCTTGACCACGTACCCGTACGCGGGGCCGGAGTGCCGGTGCGGCGGCGCGCCCGGGCTGTTCGGCGGCAACGTGACCAGGATCGTCATCGCCTCGGAGCCCTCCGGCGCGCGCGGCACCCCCGGCACGGTGGCGACGATCTCGATCTTCGGCGGCGGCCCGCTCTGGTCGGGGTTCTCGAGCTGGTGGGCGTGAGCTTGGTCGATGCTCATCAGGTTCCTTTCACGGGACGTCGGCCGGCTCGGTCCGGCCGTGCACCAGCTCAGACAAGACAGCGTCCCGATGTGTGACAACGCTCTGACCCGTCAGAGGGCCAGCGCGGCCATGAAGGCCATGCTGGCCGCCATTCCGGCCGAGCAGACGTCCTGACCGAACATCCTTCGGTCCGCGCTCCGCTCGGGCAGGACGCGGAGGAGCCGGGCGCAGGTCCAGGCCAGCCCGATGACCAGGGCCAGCACGGCCGGCGAACCGCCTCCGTGCGGGTGCCCGGCCGTTGCGCCGGCGAGAGGGGGCGAGCCGAACGCCGTCAGCACCAAGAGGATGGACATGACCACGAAGTCCTGGATGTGATGACCGGTCTCGGCGCGGCGGGAGGGGGAGCCGCAGAGCCAGCCGGCGGTCAGCAGCGCGAGCACCGCGGCGGACAGGAACCAGCCGCCCAGGTGCCCGGCCGCCATGCCGAGCGCCATGACGACGTGCGGCCACCTCCTGGTGGGACGCGCGGAGGGCAGCAGGGCCGGGGCGAGAGCCAGGGCGCACCCGGCCGAGATCCCCACCGCGTGGAGGAAGGCCTGCATCAGGCGGTCTCGACTTTCACCGGGCAGGCACTCCTCGTTTTCCGAACTGGCCGAGATGGTAGTGGCCGGGCGATGCCGGCACCAGGGTGGTCACCCCCTCTGACAGGACAGCCCGGCAACCTGTGACAGGCGTATATATCTCTAGAAAACGACCTATGCCCGATATTGGCTTCTGTACTAAGGGTTGGCCCAATAATTGCCCATTCGACTATTAAAATGAGTCGATGTCTGATCCCCGACGCCCGCTGGACCGGCTGCGCAGGGCCTTCAACCGCCACGACCTGGACGGCCTCGCGGACACCTTCAGCCGCGGTGCGGTCCTCGTCGCGCCGGACGGCGTGGGCCAGGACAGGGACGAGATCGCCTCCTATTACGGCGCGTTCATCGAGGCGTTCCCGGACTCGAGGTGCACCGTTCAGTCGCTCACGATCCTGGGCGACACCCTGGTGGCGGAGTACACCCTGAGCGGCACGCACAAGGGCGCCTACCTGATGCCCGGAGGGGGCGTGGCCGCGGCGACCGGCCGCCCCATCCTCGTGCGCGCGTGCAGCGTCTCGACCGTGGAGGACGATCTCATCGTCAGCCACCGCATCTACTACGACCAGCTGGAGCTGGGCGCGCAGATCGGCGGCGCGCTCCGCTTCGGGGAGGACGAGAGCCCGGCCTGAAAACCCTTTGCACGGCGGCGGTCGCGGCCGCCACACTCTCGGGGTGATCGACAGTGTGCCCCCCGACGGACGTGCCGGAATCGACGCCTCGTTGGTCAAGCGGCTGATCGAGGACCAGTTCCCGCAGTGGAGCGATCTGCCCGTGACGCCGGTCGAGGTCGATGGCTGGGACAACCGCACCTATCGCCTCGGCGAGGAGATGACGGTACGCCTTCCCACCGCCGCCGGATACGCGCCGGCGGTCGACAAGGAACATCGATGGCTGCCGGTCCTCGCGCCGTCGTTGCCGGTCGCGGTCCCCGTGCCGCTGGCCAAGGGCGTACCGGGCGCGGGATACCCGTTCGGCTGGTCGATCCGCAGGTGGCTGGACGGGCGGACGGCCACCCTCGACCGCGTCGACGACCCGTGCGCGTTCGCGGAGTCGGTGGCCGGATTCCTCCTCGCGCTGCGGCGCGTCGACGCCACGGGCGGGCCTGCGGCCGGTGCGCACAGCTTCTACAGGGGTGCGCCGCCGGCGCACTACGACGAGGACACCCGTCGCGCTCTCGCCGCGCTGGACGGTCAGCTCGACACCGGCCTGGCCTCGGCCGTCTGGGACGCCGCCCTGGAGGCGACCTGGTCCGGGCCGCCGGTGTGGTTCCACGGCGACGTCGCCGGCGGCAACCTGCTGGTCAGGGACGGAAAGCTGGCCGCCGTCATCGACTTCGGAACCTCGGGTGTCGGCGATCCCGCCTGCGATCTGGTGATCGCCTGGACGATGTTCTCGGGCGACAGCCGGGAGGCCTTCCGCAGGGCCGTCGGCCAGGATCGCGCCATGTGGGCGCGGGCCCGGGGCTGGGCACTGTGGAAGGCGCTGATCGTGCTGGCCGAGAAGCTCGGCACCGACGAGGAGCAGGCCGCCGTCCAGCGGCGGGTCATCGACGAGGTCCTGGCCGACCACAAGGACGCCGGCTAGCGATCGGGGATCGCCGGCCGGCGTCCAGGATCAACCGGCCAGGGGCGCGACGGCGCGCATGCGCTCGAAGTTGGCGACGTACTGCCGGTAGATCGCCTTGTTGTTGAGCCTCAGCAGCGTCTCGTCGTTGCGGCGCAGCGACGTCTCGATGTAGTTGTGGCTGCCCGTGATCACCCAGCGGGCGTCGCGGTCGCCGTCGTACGAGCCCTCGATCAGCAGGTACTTGGAGTGCACGCGGCCGGGCAGCGCGCCGCCGTCGCCCAGGGTGCGCAGCTCGACGCGCGGCTCGGCCAGCAGGAGCTGCTTGACCTCGTCGCTCATGATGCCGTACACGATCTGGACCGTGCAGCCGCGGGCGGCCAGGTCGCGGAGCTTGGCGGGGATGGCGATCCGGAAGGTGTCCCACTCGGACATGCCGGCCCGGATCGTGGTGCCGCCCCGGCAGGACACCTTGCCGAGCTCGTCCACGATGGGGTCGCCGTCCGCCTTGGGGAAGAAGGAGGCCCGCACCGACCCGCCGGGGCCGCCGGTCTGGACGACGCGGTAGTAGTCGAGGTTCTTGCGCTCGGCGGCCAGGTCGCCGAAGTAGCCGGAGTAGGCGTCGTACAGGCGCCGGTTCCCGGGCAGGACGACCGCGTTGTTCCAGTACGTGGAGGAGTTGAGGTCGGTCAGGTTGGCCGACGACTGGACCACCACGTCGGAGGCGTCGCCCGTGCGGGAGAACAGGTAGAACTTGTTGTGCTGCCCCTTGTTGCCGATGCACGCGGCGGTGCCGCCGGAGAGCGGCCCGCTGCAGACGTGCGTCCACGAACCGGCCGCCGTGTCGGTGCCCAGCGCGGCGGAGAGCTTGCCGGCCACGGCCGCGCCGCGCGTGTCCCCGTCCAGGATGACCTGGACGTCCACGTCCCGCTGGTGCGCCTTGATCAGCTCGTCGGCGAACTCGGTGCCCGCGGCGCCCGACATGACGAAGTGGGCGACCTGGATGCGGGCTCCGGCGGGGGTCTGCCGGACGAGGCCGCAGAGCGTACGCACGAGGGCGGCCGGGTCCCCGCCCGCGGGGTCGTTGAACACGGCGGTCGTCGTGACGTGCGCGGGAACGGGGGCGTCAGCGCAGGCGGAGGCCGCGGCCGAGGCCGGGGCGGCGCCCGTCAACGTGGCCGCGGCAATAACGGCGGCAGCGGCCACGACGGCGGCCGGCACTGACAGGGACTTGCCAAGCATGGATCACTCCTTCAAGACGCGGCCACCACCGGCCGCGGGTGTCGCCGGTGCGTCGGGGAAATGGCACGCGACCGGATGACCCGTGTCCCGGCCGATGAGCGCCGGCTCCTCGTCGCGGCACCGATCCTGGACCTTCCAGCAGCGTGTTCGGAAAGGGCAGCCTGAAGGCGGGTCCAACGGTGAGGGAACATCTCCTGACAGGACGATCTCGCCGCGTTCGCCGCCCCTCCAGTCGTCCACGCTCGGCGCCGCCGACAGCAGCGCCTGCGTGTACGGGTGGGCCGCGCTCCGGTAGACGTCCTCCTTGGAGCCGGTCTCGACGACCTTGCCCAGGTACATCACCGCCACCCGGTCACACAGGTGACGGACGACGCCCAGATCGTGGGAGATGAACAGGTACGCCACACCCAGGTCCCGCTGGAGCTCCCCGAGCAGGTTGAGGATCTGGGCCCGTACCGAGACGTCGAGCGCGGAGACCGCCTCGTCGCAGACGATCAGGCGGGGGCGGACGGCGAGCGCGCGGGCGATGCTGATGCGCTGCCGCTGCCCGCCGGAGAACTGGTGGGGGTAGCGTCCGGCGTGCTCCGGGCGCAGGCCGACGCGGTCGAGCAGGGCGCCGACCTCCGCGTCCCACCGCTCGCGCGGCACCAGCCCCGGATGGATCCGCCAGGCCTCCTTGATGAGGTCGGCGACTTTCATGCGGGGGTTCAGCGCGGCGTACGGGTCCTGGAAGACGAGCTGGATCTCCCGGCGCAGCCTGCGCAGCTCCCTGGCGGGCAGGGCGGCCAGGTCGCGGCCCTCGAACAGGACCTTGCCGCTGGACGGGCGCACCAGGCCGACGATGGTCCGCGCGACCGTGGACTTGCCGCAGCCGGACTCGCCGACCAGGCCGACGGTCTCTCCCGCGTGGACGGTCAGGCTGACGCCGGCCACGGCGCGTACCTCGCCGCCGGGCCGGCCGATCCCGGCCCGCAGGCGGTAGGTGGTGACCAGATCGGTGAGCTCGAGCAACGGCTCAGCCATGCGCCGCCACCTCCTCGGCGAGGTGGCAGGCGCTGGCCCTGCGGGTACCGAGCTCACGCGGCAAGGGGTCGTCGGTGCGGCAGACGTCCCTGGCGAACGGACAGCGCGGATGGAAGGAACAGCCCGCGGGCGGCGCGGCGAGGTCGGGCGGCTGACCCTCGATGGCCTCCAGCGGGGCGCCGATGTCGCGGGGATCGGGCACCGCCCGCATCAGGCCCAGCGTGTACGGGTGCGCGGGCCGCTCGTACACCTCGGCCACGGTGCCCGTCTCGACGACGCGGCCGGCGTACATGACGGCCACGCGGTCGGCGGCACGCGCCACCACGCCGAGGTCGTGGCTGATGAGGATCATGCCGAGCCGCTGGGCCTGCTGGCGCTGCCGCAGCAGCCGCAGGATCTGCGCCTGGACGGTGACGTCGAGGGCGGTCGTCGGCTCGTCGGCGATGAGCAGCAGGGGATCGAGCGCCAGCGCCATCGCGATCATCACGCGCTGCCGCATGCCGCCGGAGAAGCGGTGCGGGTGGTCGTCCAGGCGCCGTTCGGCGTCCGGGATGCCCACCTGCGTCATCAGCTCCGCCGCCCGCCGCCTGGCCTCGGCCCTGCGGGTGCCGCGGTGCCTGCGGAACATCTCCGCGATCTGGTAGCCGACGGTCAGCGACGGGTTCAGGGCGCTGAGCGGATCCTGGAAGATCATCGCGATGCGTTCGCCGCGCAGTTCCCGCCATTCGCGGTCGGACAGGCCGACGACGTCGCGGCCCTCGATGGCCACGCGACCGCCCGCGATCCGCGCGTTCAGCGGCACCAGGCCCATCAGCGTCTGCGCGGTGACGCTCTTGCCGCTGCCGGACTCGCCGACGATCGCGAGCGTCTCGGCCTCGTCCACCTCGAAGGACACCCCGCGTACGGCACGCAGCGGCCCCTCCGGGGTGTCGAACTCCACCGCCAGCTCCCGGACCTCCAGCAGATTGGCCATCGTCACAGCTCCGTCATCGGGTCGGAGGCGTCGCGCAACAGGTCGCCGAGGACTCCGATGCTCACCACCACGAGGGCCAGCGCGGCTCCGGGCGCGGCGGCGATCCACCAGGCCGACGCCAGGTAGTCGCGGCCCTCGGCGATCGTGGCGCCCCAGGACGCCTGGGAGGCCGGGACGCCGAGGCCGAGGAAGCTCAGCGACGCCTCGGCGACCATGGTCAGGCCGACCTGCACGGTCGCCGCGACGAGCAGCGGCGGCAGGCACGACGGCAGGATGTAGTGCACGAGGATGCGCCCGTGCGAGGCGCCCATCACCCGGGCCGAGTCGACGAACTCCCGGTCGCGCACGGCGAGCGCCGAGCCGCGCACCACCCTGGCGAAGATCACCCACCGGGTGACCGCCAGCGCGATGATCACGTTCACCATGCTCGGGCCGAGCACTCCTGCCAGCAGGATCGCCAGGAGCAGGCTGGGGAAGGCCAGCTGGATGTCGCCGACCCTGGAGATGATCCCGTCGGCCCAGCCGCCGAAGTAGCCGGCGAACAGCCCGAGCACCAGCCCGGCCGTCCCGCCGACCAGCACGGTCACCAGGGCCACCGTCAACGACGTGCGCATCCCGGCCAGCACCTCGGCAAGGATGTCCTGGCCGACCTGATCGGTGCCGAGCCAGGCCACGGCGCCGTCGGACAACCGGGTCCCCGGCGGCAGCAGGCGGTCGACGGGACTGGTGCGGGCGGCGTCGAACGGCGCCAGCAGCGGCCCGAGCACGCCGGCCGTCGCGAACACCAGCACGGTCCCGAGCGCCAGGCGAGCCCGCAGCGGCAACGCGGCCGGTCGGCTCGGGGCTTTCACTGACATCAGGCGTTCTCCAACTGGATCCTGGGGTCGAGGTACACGTAGAGCACGTCGACCAGCAGGTTGAGCACGATGTAGCAGACCGTGATCACGGTGAGGACGGCCTCGACCACGGCGTAGTCGCGGAAGGTGATCGAGTCGATCAGCAGCGAGCCGATCCCGGGCCAGGCGAAGATCACCTCGACGATCACGCCGTTGGCGATGAAGTAGCCCATGAGCAGGCCGAGCATGGTCACCACCGGGACCAGGGTGTTGCGCAGCACGTGGATGTAGAAGACGACCCGGTGGCTCAGCCCTTTGGCGTGGGCCGTCCGGACGTAGTCCTGGTTCATCTCCTCGAGGATCCCGGTCCGTACGAGCCGGCCCAGCCAGCCGACGAACGGCAGCGCCAGCGTGAGCGCCGGCAGCAGCAGGCTGACCAGGGTCCCGTCGGCGGTGCTCGGCAGGATCTGCAGCCACCGGGCGAAGATCAGCGACAGCATGATGCCGATCCAGAACGGCGGCAGCGCCTGGCCGACCAGCGAGGACACCGAGACGAGGTGGTCGGCCCAGGTGTTCGCGCGGCGGGCGGCGAAGGAGCCGGCGGCGAAGCCCAGCACGATGGTGATCACCATGGCCCAGACGGACAGCGACAGGGTCGGCCCCAGCCGTTCCAGGCAGGCGTCCAGAGCGCTGACGCCCTGCCGCCAGGACTGGCCGAAGTCGAGGGTGACGATGTCCTGGAGGTGGTGCGCGTACTGGATGGGCAGGGGGTCGCGCAGCCCGAGCCGGTCGCGCAGCGCCTCCAGCGCCTCCGGCGTGGCCTGGCTGCCGAGGATCAGCTCGGCCGGGTCGCCCGGCAGCACGCGCAGCGCGATGAAGACGATGGTGATGGCGCCCCAGACCTGCAGCAGCGCCTGGGCGAGGCGCCGTCCGAGGAAGGCGGTCATGTGGCGCCCCCACCGCTCGACGCCCGGATGACCAGCCGCGGCGGGAACAGGATCTGCTCGGGAGGCCTCCCTGCCGCCGGCCGCCCCAGCCGCCGGAGCATGTGGTCGACCGCGGACACGGCGATGTCGGCGGCGGGCAGCTCGACGGTGGTCAGCGAGGGGATCACGTACGGCGCGAACGGGTGGCCGCCGTAGCCGACGACCAGGATGTCGTCGGGGATGCGCAGGCCCTCCTCGTTCGCCACCCGGTAGACGCCGAGCGCGAAGTAGTCGTTGCCGGCGACGAACGCCATCGGCCGTTGAGCGGTCCGCACGACCTCTCTGCCCAGCCGGTAGGCCTCGCTCGGGTCCCACGGCATCGCGCTCTGCTCCAGTCGCCGGGTCGGCACCTTGATCAGGGTGTCCGGCTCGATGGGCAGGCCGCTGTCGGCCATGGCCCGCCGGTAGCCCTCGACGCGGTCGGCGACGGACGAGACGTGCAGGTCCTCCTCCAGGAAATAGATCTTCCTGGCGCCCTGGGCGACGGCGTGCCTGGCGGCCTCGTAGCCGCCCTGGACGTGGTCGACGCCCACCAGGTCGGTGTTCAGCTCGGGTACGTCGCGGTTGATCAGGACGAGAGGCACCCCGGCCGCCCTGAACCGCCGCCAGTGCTCGGCCCCCTCCTGCACGGTCACCACGAGCACGCCGTCCACGCCGCGCCGCAGCAGCTCCTCCGCCGCGCGCCGCTCGTTGTCCAGGCTCTCCTCCGTCGCCATCAGCAGCAGGGAGTAGCCGTGCTCCCGGCAGCGCTGCTCCATGCCGCTGATGAGCTGGGCGTAGAACGGGTTGGACGGATTGGTGATGACCATGCCGAGCGTGCTCGCCGAGCCCAGCACCAGGGATCGGGCGGTCACGTTCGGCACGTAGCCGAGCCGCTCGGCCTCGGCCTTGACCCGGGTCCTCGTCTCCACGCCGACGCTGTCCTTGTCGGACAGCGCGCGGGAGACGGTGTTCACCGAGACGCCGAGGCTCTCGGCGATGTCCTTCAGAGTGGTACGGCGTGCCTCGCGCATGTCACTCTCGTTCCGTAGGGATCATCCGGCGGTCGACACCGTGCGGAACTCGGGCTGGCTGTTGGCCGCCGGGACGAATCCCGCCACCGAGGAGCGCAGCCCGTACGTGCTGGACAGCGCCGCCGGGAAGACGCCGACCGCGTCACGCCAGATGATCTCGCACGCCTGGGCGTACAACGACTTGCGCTCGTCCTGGCCGGACGTGGAGCGTGCCTTGGCGAGGATGCCGTCGAGCTCCTTGTTCCGGTAGCCCATGCGGTTGGCCTCGCTGGTGTAGAGCCTGCCGAGCGTGTAGTCGGCGTCTCCCGTGGTCACGGTGTTGACCTGGAGCTCGATGTCCCAGTCGAGCGCGGTCAGGCGCTTGAGCCAGGCGGCCTTCTCGATCTGCTGCGGCTCGACGACGACGCCGACCTTGGCCCAGGCCGAGATGATCGACTGCGCCAGCTCGGTGGCCAGCGGGCCGGTGTCCTTGAACCACATCATCGAGGTGCGGATGCCGGAGCCGTGGCCGGCCTCGGCCAGCTCGCGCTTGGCCAGATCGGGGTCGTAGTCGTACGGCTGCTGGGGCGCGTGGCCGAAGACGGCCGACGGGATGGGGGCGTCCATGACGGCGGCGGCGTCGCCGTACAGGCTGGAGACGATGCTCTTGATGTCGAGCGCGTGATGGAGCGCGCGGCGCACCCGCGGGTCGGAGAAGGGTTTCCTGCCGCAGTTGAACCAGGCGAGGAAGTAGTTCACCCCCGGCTTGCTGTCGATCTTCACCCCGTTCACGCCGCCCAGCCGCTTGAGCTCGTCGGGAGGGATGATCCAGGTGACGTCCACCTCGCCGTTCTGCAGGGAGGTGATGCGCGTGGAGGCCTCGGGGATGTACGGCAGGCGCAGGCCGGGCAGCTTGGCCGCGCCGCCCCAGTAGCCGGGCACGGGCTTGAGCAGGAGCTGGGACGACGGCGTGAACGACTCGACGGCGAACGGCCCGCTGCCGATCGGACTGCGCGACAGGTCGGCCTTGCCGATCCGGGCGGCCGGGACGATGAAGGCGAGCGTCAGGTTCACCAGCATCGTGCCCAGCGGGTCCTTGGTGGTGATCCTGATGGTGCCCGCGTCGGGGGCTTCGACGGCGTCCACGGCGGACCACAGGGGCTTCTGCGGCCCGTCGGACGCGGCCAGCCGCTCCAGCGACGCCTTGACGTCCGCCGAGGTCAGCTTGGTGCCGTCGTGGAAGACGACGTCCTCGCGAAGGGTGAACTCCCACGTCGTGTCGTCGGGCTGCTTCCACGAGGTGGCCAGGCGCGGCACGAGCCGGTCGCCGTCCCTGGCGACGAGCGTGTCGTAGATCTGCCGGTTGGCGAGGAGCGAGGCCTCGTCGACGGCGCTCGCCCCGTGCGGGTCCAGATCGTTGATCGCCTGGTAGAACGCCGCGTTGAACGGCCGGTTGCCTCCCGAGGCCGATCCCGTCGCCGGGCCGCCAGGGGCGCACCCCGCGACTGCGGCGCCGGCGGCTCCCAGGAGGGTCAGGAACTGGCGCCTGCTTGTTGCCATGGTCGTACCTTTCTCAGCTTTTCAGGGCCAGGTAGATCAGCACCTTGGCCCGCGGGTCGCCGCCCGCCAGCGTGGCCCGCAGCCGCAGCCAGTGGCCGAACTCGCGCACCCGCAGGGACACCAGGCCCGGCTCCTTCACGATCTGCTCGGTGGTCTCGTCGTCGTCGCACCAGTGCAGGCCGTCGGGGGAGATCTGGGCGGTCAGGCGCAGTTCCTGGCCCTCCAGCTCCAGCGTCCGCACGAACCAGCGCGCCTCGGCCGCCCATCCGGCCTCGTACGGCTCGGTGACGAAATCCTTGGTGAAGGTGGTGTTGCGCTCCAGAACGGCGGTAAGAGCATGCCTCATGCCGGTGTTCACCAATCCACGGAAATGAGTGCGGAATCGAGGAAGAGGAAGTTGCGTACCGGAGAATGGGTGCGCACGCTCACGTAGAAATTGAGCAGGTTCTCCAGGCCGTCATATTTGTCGGGATACTGCGGGACCGGGACATGCCGCATGTCCATGACCCGGTCGTTCACCTGGAGCTCGATATTGGTGCGGGTCCTGGTGTCGAACTGCCAGCGCAGGTAGTGCCAATTGACCTTTGTCGGCACCTCGTTGTAGCAGAGGTACTGCGGTTGCTCGTCGAGCGGGCGCCAGTCCTCCGGATTCGGGGCGGTGAAGTCCTCGACCGGGGACAGGTTCTCCTGGTTGTGCAGGTTCTCCCTGGGGGTGGGCTCGGGCACCACGGGGTAGACCCAGCGCCTGGTGAACCTGTTGTCCAGGTCGGTGTTCTGGTAGCGGGCGACGCAGTGATAGCGGATGCCCTCGCCGTCGCACAGGTCCGTGGCCACGGTGAACGCCCCGAACTGGGCTTCGGACGGGTGCAGGTTCCCGTCCCATTCGATGTCGCCGAAGCTGTTGCCGAGCGAGGACTCGGCCGTGGCCGCCTCGCTCTTGTAGGTGAAGTACGTCTCGAACTGCACCACGCCGCGCCTGGCCATGGTGAGGCGGCGGATCGCGACCGCCGTGTGGCCGGCCACCGGGCGGGTGGCGACCTTGAGCGCGTAATTGCCGCTCATCGCGGCGTGCGTGCCGATGTCGAAGAAATCGCACGAGCTGAGCTGCGGCGGCCGGAAGTCGCGCATGTGCACGTCCACCGTGTCGAGATTTCCGTGGCCGTCGTGGTTGCCGATGAGCTCGCACCAACCGTGCGTTCCGGTGGTGAACTCGTCGAAGGCGAGTATGCGGGGGAGGGGATTGAACTTGGACAGCTTCGGATCGGCCGCGATCAGCGCGCGGCGTAGGTCCTCGGCCGGAACATGGGTGGTCTCCACGCTCGCAGGCGTCCTTCCCATAGAAATTCCGGGCCCAGGATTAACGTTAACGTGAACGTTAATCCTGGGTTTCGAGGACGCTAACTCGTCACATCCGCGGATGTCAAGGGTGTGCGGTCGCGAGCACGCTCAGCGGTCCCTGGCCGCGCGGCGGGCCGCGTCGATGGCCTCGGCGGGCACCGACCGGGCCGGGCGGGTGAGGATGCGGCGGATGGTCTCCGCGGGCACCTTGGGCTCGCGGTCCTCGGTCAGCAGCCCGTTGCGCTCCTGCTCGGTGTCCGTCAGCTGGGTCCAGCACAGACCGGCCAGCTCCGGATTGTCCAGCACCGCGTCCACGAGCTGCCGGAACCCCTCGGTCAGCTCCTCGGTGGAGCCGACGGTGCCGTACCCGTGCCAGGCCTCGTCCGGCGCCGGGCGGAGGCTGGTCCCGCCGATCTCGGACAGCACGACCGGCTGCCCGCGCCGGACCGGGTCGCCGAGCAGGGCGACGCGCCGCGCGGGCGGGCGGTCGCCGAGGATGCGCGCGAGCGCCTCGGGCCCGGCGTAGCGCTCGCGGATCGACTCGCCGGTGGGCGCGTAGTCGTGCAGTCCCCAGATGTCGCTCTCCGTGTGCTCCCACCCGTCGTTGGAGATCACCGGCCGGGTGCCGTCGAGCGCCTTGGTGAGGTGGTAGAGCGCGGCGGTGGCGTGCCGCTGCTCGGGCACGTCCGCCGCGTGCCAGACACCCCAGCTCTCGTTGAACGGCACCCACGTCACCACGCACGGATGGCTGCGGTCGCGGGCGACGACCTCCAGCCATTCGCGGGTCAGCCGCTCGACGGCGCGGGGCGAGTACTCGTACGCGCTGGGCATCTCGCTCCACACCAGCAGGCCGAGCCGGTCGCACCAGGCCAGGAACCGCGGATCCTCGACCTTCTGGTGCACCCGCACGCCGTCGAACCCGAGCTCCTTGGCCAGTTCGGCCTCCCGGCGCAGCGCGCCGGGAGCGGGGGTGGCCAGGTGGGAGCCGGGCCAGTAGTTCTGGGCGAGGACCAGGCGCAGGAACCGGGGCTGGCCGTTGAGCAGGAACCTGCCGTCTCTGACACCGACGCTGCGCAGGCCGACGTACGAGGTCACCGCGTCGATCACGACGCCGTCGCGGCGCAGCTCGACGCGGGCGTCCAGCAGGGTCGGCCGCTCCGGCGTCCACAGGAGCCCGCTGAGCTCCATCTGGTGCCGGGCGGCCGGGACGGCGATCACCCACCGGCCGTCCCGCCGGTCGGCGCGACACGTCTGCTCCGCCAGGACCTCGTCCCCGAGGGTGAGGACCACGTGGACGTCCACGGCGGGGTCCGGCCGCTGGGAGAGCTCGACCTCGACGGCCACCGCGGCGCCGGGCACGTCCGGGGTCCAGTGCAGCCGCCGGACGTGCAGCGCGGGCACGACCTCGGCCCAGACCGGCTGCCAGATGCCGGTGGTGCGGTGGTACCAGATGTCGTGGGGCTCCCCGCGCCAGTCCTGCTTGCCGCGCGGCTGGGTCGCGTCGTCGCACTCGTCCTGCGCGCGGACCACCACGACCTGCTCCCCGCCGGGGACGACAGCCTCGGTGACGTCGAAGGTGAAGGGGGTGTGACCGCCCTCGTGCTCGCCGGCGTACTCGCCGTTGAACCACACCCGCGCCCGGTAGTCCACCGCGCCGAAGTGCAGCAGGAGCCGCTCGTCCGGCCTCGGCTCGCGCTCCAGACGCAGCGTGCGGCGGTACCACACGATCGGGTGCGGCTCGGGCTCGTGGACGCCGGACAGCTCGCTCTCGGGCGGGTACGGCACGGTGATCGCGCGGGTGAAGGCCCCGGCGTCGCGCTGCCGGCCCTCGGCCAGGCCGCGGTCGTGGTCGTCGGTCGCGTAGCCCCACTCGCCGCACAGGTCCTGCCAGTGCCGGCGGACGAGGAGAGGGCGGGGGTGGTCGGCATCCCGGGTCACGAAGGCTCCTCGAGAAGGGTCAGCACGGTCACCGAGTGCGGCGCGATCTCCCACGCCCCGCCGCTCGCCTCGACCTCGCCCAGGTCCCGCACGGCGATCGTGTCCTGCGCGCCGAGCGTGTTGACCGCGCCGAGGCCGGGGACGTCGCCGCCGACGGTACGCACCCGCGCGCGGGCGGGGGTGGCGCCGGAGCTGCCGTCGAGGACGAGCCGCACGCGGATGGTCTCGTCGCGGTGCCGGTTGACGACGGCCACCCGCACCGAGCCGTCGTCGGCGCGGGTGGCCGACACGTCGATGTACGGGACGGTCATGGGCGCGGTGAGCAGCCGGCCGTCCGGGCCCCAGTTGTCGCCGAGCCGGACCGCGGTCGTCCTGGCCGGGCCGTCCACCTCGGACGGCAGCACGGTCCTGCCGGTGTGGTGCCGGTAGAGGTGCCAGACGTGGTAGATCGCCGAGCGCAGCGCGCCACCGGGGCGGGCGACCACCAGGCCGTTGGCGTTGACCAGGTTGACCGGGTTGGCCATGGACACGGGCGCGGTCAGGCCGGCGGAGCGGTGGACGGCGTGGAACACGCCCGCGCAGAAGACCAGGTCGGCGACCGTGCGGGGGCTCCAGCGGTTCACCCGCACCCGGCGTCCCGGACCGTCGCCCGCCTCGGGCAGCTCGCGCTCGGCGACGCCGCCGTCGTCGCCGGGCAGCGGCTGTGGCCAGTCCTCGGGTTCGAGGTGGCGCATGGTCCACTCGTCGAGCGCGAGCGCGGGCGGGCGCTCCAGGCCCACCTCGGCGGCGAGTTCGGTGACGAGCTGCGAGTAGGCGTGGATCTCCCGCTCGAAGTACAGCGCCTGGGCCACGACGGCGTCGTAGTCGTCGCCGGTCCACAGGTGGGTGCCGGCGCCGTAAAGGTGCAGGGACAGGTAGTCCAGCAGCTTGCCCGCGCGGGCCAGCACCGGGCGCGTCCACTGCTCCTGCTGCCAGGGGATGCCGACGCCGATCAGGCGGATCTCGGGGTCGACCAGGCGCATGAACCGGGCGTGCTCGCGGGCGGCGGCGGCGTACTCCTCGGCCGTGCGGTGGCCCATCTGCCACGGGCCGTAGACCTCGTTGCCCACGCCCCAGTAGCGCACCTTCCACGGCTCGGCCCGCCCGTTCGCGGCGCGGCGGGCGGTGAGCGTGGTCGCGCGGGCGGAGTTGGTGTACTCGACCCAGCGCACCGCGTCGTCCACACTCCGGCAGGAGTGCACCAGGTACGGCTCCGCGCCCGCCGCCTCGCACCAGGCCAGGAACTCGTCGGTGCCGAAGCGGTTGGACTCCTGCCCGCCCCAGGCCAGCTCCAGCCGGCTCGGCCGCGTCTCGCGCGGGCCGATGCCGTCCTCCCAGTGGTAGGCCGAGGTGAAGTTGCCGCCCGGCCAGCGGATCGGCCCCGGGCCCAGCTCGCGGACCAGGTCGAGCACGTCGGTGCGGACGCCGTTGAGCAGGCCGGGCTCGGCGACGGACAGCGGTGAGCCCTCGTCGAACACGCCGCCCTCGATGTTGCCGAAGAACGCCGATTCCAGGAAATGTCCGTAGACGTCGTCGTCGATCCGGCCCGCCGGGCGGCGGGTGTCGATCGTCACGAGTGCCTCACGGCCATGGACAGACATATGGTTCAGAACTCCGTTCTTTTCACTGCGACGTTCCTGTCACTGCTTCACCGCTCCCGCGATGCTGTCGACGAACTTCCGCTGGAGGACGACGAAGACGGCGATCACCGGGATCAGCGAGATCACGGCGGCCGCGGCCATCCCCGACCAGTCCGTTTCCCGCTCGCCCACGAAGACCGTCATGCCCACGGCCAGCGTCCGCAGGTCGGAATCGCTGAGCGTGAACACCAGCGGAAGCAGGTAGACGTTCCAGGCGAACAGGTACGTGAGGATGACCACCGTGGCGGTGATCGGCCAGGCCAGCGGGAGCATCACGCGGAAGAAGACGGTGAAGTGGCCCGCGCCGTCCAGCCGGGCGCACTCCTCCAGCTCCTTCGGCAGCTTCCTGAAGAACCCGGCGTAGAGGAGGGTCGAGGCGATCTGCCCGCCCGCGCCCAGGCCGAGTATCACGCCGGCGTGGGTGTTGAGCAGCCCGAGCTGGTCGGTGAGCTGGGTGATCGGGATGATCGTGTAGCCCTCGGGCAGGAAGAACGTGACCAGGAACAGGCCGATGACGAACTTCTTGCCGGCGAAGTCGTAGCGGCCCAGCACGTAGCCCGCCAGGGCGCTGCGCACGACGACGAGCACCACCGTGCCGGCGGTGATGACGAGGGTGTTGACCAGATACCTGGCGAAGCCGACCTCGCTCCAGGCACGGGCGTAGTTCTCCCAGACCGGCTCCTCGGGCAGCAGCCCGAGCCCCGTGCCGAAGATCTCGGGTGAGGTCTTCAGCGACGCCGAGACCAGCCAGACGAACGGGTAGACCCACAGGCCGCCGAGCACGAGTAGCAGGAGGGCGGTCACCACCTGCCCGGTGCTCGGCCGGCGGCGCGGGGCCGCCCGTCCGGCAAGCGGGCGGCGGCGCAGGGCCGGCCGTCCGGCAAGCGGGCGGCGGGCGGGCCGGGTGTCCGCGGGCGCGGTCATGCCGAGCCCATCCGGCTCCTGGCCCAGCGCATGCCCAGCGCCTGGGCGATCGCGAGGACCATGGTGAGCAGCCCGAACAGCACCGCCGCGGCCGAGGCGTATCCGAGCTGGGGGACGGTGGCCTGGAAGGCCGTGCGGAAGATGAAGATCTCGATCACCTCGGAAGAGAAGGACGGGCCCCCGCCGGTGAGGGTCTGCATCAGGTCGAAGACGTTGAACGCCGCCACGGTGTCGATCAACGTGATGATCACCAGGAACGGCACCAGCAGCGGCAGCGTGACGCGCCGGAACTCCGCCCAGGGGCCCGCGCCGTCGATCATCGCGGCCTCGTGTACGCCCTGCGGGATCGTCTGCAGCGCGGCCAGCCAGTAGATGAGGGTGATGCCCAGCCACTTCCACACCCAGACGGCGATCCCGGCGAAGAGCGAGGTGCCGGCGTCGGCGGCGAAGTTCGCCGGCGACTCGATCAGGCCGGCCCAGACCAGCGACATGCTCACCGGGCCGCCGGCGTCCAGCAGCAGCGTGAACACGATGCCGACGATGGCGCCCGTGGTGACGACCGGCAGGAAGAACAGCGTGCGGAAGAAGCCCTTGAACGGCGTCTTCTTCCGGTTGAGCACGATCGCCAGCGCGAGCGCCAGCCCGACCCGCAGCGGCACGGCGATCACGAGGAACACGATCGAGTTCCAGAACGCGTTCCAGAACAGCTCGTCCTCGATCAGCCGCGCGAAGTTCTCGACGCCGATGAACGTCCCGGCGTCGGCGAAGCCCGGCCAGTCGAGGAACGCGAACCACCACGACGCCAGCAGGGGATAGATGGTGTACGCGCCGTACCCGACGAGGGTCGGCAGGAGGAAGAGGTAGATCCACCAGTCCTTGCGCAGGCGCCTCAGCCGTCCGGGCCGGGGGTGTGCGGAGGTCTGCCCGTGGGTTGTCGTCATGGTGCTCCTGTCCGGCCGCCCCTCAGCGGCCGGCGTAGTCCTGCTGCTCGTAGTCCTTCTTGCGGTCCCAGTTGGCGAAGACCCAGGCGTCGAGGCCGACCTCGACCCCCTTCTCCTCCTTGACCGCCTTGATGGCACGCTCGCGCTCGGTGCTGAGCTGGTCCTTGTAGCGCCGGAGCTGGCCGCCCACGTCGGAGCTGGCGCCGGTCAGCACCGACTGGACGATGTCGCCGAGGTCGGGATGGATGTCGCGCATCTCGGCGAGCACCTGCCACACGCCCGGCGTGCCGACCTCGGGCACCGGTCCGATGCGCACGTCGTCCTGGAAGTTGGCGACGCACTGCCGGTAGGCGGGGTGCACCTGCGCCTCCGCCACCACCTCGGCCAGTGCGGGCGGCTGGTCCATGGCGGCGGCCAGCTTGAGCTGGAACTCCTTGGTGGTCATCTGCAGCAGCACCTCGGCCGCGGTCTGGGCCTTCTTCGACTGTTTCGACACCCAGAACGTGCCGGGCGCCGGAGGGCTGTAGACGAAGTTCCTGGTGGTCTCGGGGCACGGGATGTGCCACACGCCGACCCCGCGCTCGACCGCCTCGGGCTCGTCCACGCGCAGGCCGCCGACGAACCACGCGCCCCACGGGTAGATGGCCGCCTGCCCGGCGGCCCAGCGGGCGCGGGCGTCGCGGGGGCCCATCGACGCGGACGCCGGGTGGACGACCTTGTCCTTCTGCAGCGAGACGAGGAACTCGACGGCGTCGATGTACGGCTGGGAGTCGTGGACGTACTCGCCCGTCTTCCAGTCGATGGCGCCGGGCCCGGGGGCGCCCGCGGTCATCGCGAGCCGGTGCACCAGCGCCGCCAGGTACGCGGGGTCCTTGAGCGGGATCACCATCCCGTACGCGCCGGCGGCGTTCCCCTTGGTCACGCGGCGGGCGACGTCGCGCAGGTCGTCCCAGGTGGCCGGCTCGTCCTCGGGGTCCACCTTGGCCTCCTTGAGCAGCGCCGTGTTGAACCACGGCACCGCCTCGTGATTCCGGCCGGAGAACGGCGCGAAGGAGTAGATCTCGCCGTTGAAGCGGTGGATGCCGTCGTAGAGCTGGCCGGCGACCGGGCTGCCGGCGAAGTCGGCGAGCTTGCCGACCGGCTGGAACCAGCCCTCGCTGACCAGGGCGGCCGGGGAGACGGCGCCCAGCCCCGCCAGCGAGTGCACGTCCGGCATCTGGTTGCTGCGCCGCGCCACCTGCAGCGCCTGGCCGAGGTCGGGCGCGTCCATCTGGCGCCGTTCGATCGTGACGCCCGCGTGGCTCTTCTCGTAGGGGCTGAAGAGGTCGCTCTCCAGCATCTTGGTCAGCGGCCTGAACTGGTCCCACCACTGCAGCGCGTTACCGGCGGCCTGGCTCTGGCGGCTCGTCTGCCCGCCGCCGGTGCACGCGGTCAGCGCCGCCGCCAGGACGGCGGCGCTCGTGCCGCCGAGGAACTGGCGGCGGCTGACGTCACGGCGCCCGGCGCCTGACACATCGGGCAGGGTTCCAAGGATTCGGCGATGCGACCCCATGGCGACTCCTCTTCGTCGTCGAGTCGGTCACGATCCCGCCCAGCCCTGAACCTTCAGGGACCCCCGTGAAGCGGTTCCATGTTTGCGCTAACCTATGACCGCCGCCTATCAGCGTCAAGGTCATGACGGTGAGGTTTCTTTGAGCTGCAGCTCAGGCGCCATGATCCCCGCCGCTGACGGTGAATCCGATGTTTGCGGAAACAAGCATGGAGGCCCGATGAGCCAACCCACGAACGTGCTCTTCCTGATGACCGACCAGCACCGCGTCGACACCCTCGGCTGCTACGGCAACCCCCACGTGTCCACACCTCACCTGGACGCCCTCGCCGCCTCGGGCACCCGCTTCGACGCCTGCTTCACCCCGTCGGCCATCTGCACCCCCGCCAGGGCCAGCCTGCTGACCGGCGTGCTGCCGTTCCGGCACCGGCTGCTGGCCAACTACGAGCGCAACGTGGGGTACTCGGAGGAGTTGTCGGACGAGTTCACGCCCTTCTCCCGCCGCCTGCGCGAGCACGGCTACAACGTCGGCATCGAGGGAAAGTGGCACGTCGGGCGGCGGCGCGGCCCCGGTGAGTTCGGCTTCGACGGCGCCCACTACCCGGGCTGGCACAACCCGGTGGGGCACCCCGACTACCTGGCCTGGCTGGAGCGCCACGGCCTGCCGGGACCCGAGATCAGCGAGGAGGTGCGCGGGGTCTTCCCCAACGGAGAGCCCGGCAACCTGCTCGCGGGCGTCCTGCACCAGCCGGGGGAGGCCACGTTCGAGCGCTTCCTCGCCGACCGCACGATCGACCGGCTCGAACGCTACGCCGAGGACTTCCACCGCGACGGCCGCCCCTTCTACATGGCCGTGCACTTCTACGGGCCGCACCTTCCCTACCTGCTGCCGCGCGAGTACCTGGAGATGTACTCGCCCGACCTGGTCGAGCTGCCCGAGTCGATCAAGGAGACGTTCGAGAACAAGCCGCCCGTCCAGCGGCGCTACAGCGAGCACTGGACGCACGACACGCTCGGCGAGGAGACCGCGCGCCGGCTCGTGGCCGCGTACTGGGGGTATGTGACGCTCATCGACGAGCAGGTCGGCCGCCTGACCGAGGCCCTGGAGCGGCTCGGCCTGACCGGCAGCACGGCGGTGGCCTTCACCGCCGACCACGGCGAGTTCACCGGCGCCCACCGCCTGCACGACAAGGGCCCGGCCATGTACGACGACATCTACCGCATCCCCGGCCTGCTGCGCGTCCCCGGCTCGCCGGGCGGCGCGTCGACCGGGGCCTTCGTCAGCCTGGTCGACTTCACCGCGACGATACTCGACCTGGCGGGGGCCGGCCCCGAGCCGGGCGCCGACGGCCGCAGCCTGGTGCCGTTCGCGCTGGGGGAGGAGCCCGCCGGCTGGCGCGAGGACATCACCGCGGAGTTCCACGGCCACCACTTCCCCTATCCGCAGCGCATGTTGCGCACGCGCCGGTTCAAGCTGGTGGTCAACCCGGAGAGCGTCAACGAGCTCTACGACCTGGAAGAAGATCCGTCCGAGCTGACCAACCGCTACGGCGACCCGGCGCTCGGCGAGGTCCGGTCGGCGCTGATCGGCCGTCTCTACCAGCGGCTTCGGGCCTCCGGCGACAATTTCCACCACTGGATGACGTCGATGTACGCTGTCGGCGGCAAGGACTACGACACGTCCTTGAGCGACTTCGAAGGAACCAATCACCAGGGCCTGGCCTGACCTTGTTCAGCGCTGCTACGAGGAAGGGAGAGCACCCCGCGTGGCTCGGCAACCAGGAACGGGGGCGTCCGGCGGCCCGTCGATGGCGGACGTCGCCAAGATCGCCGGTGTGTCAGGACAGACCGTGTCGCGGGTCGTCAACGGCAACGACCGGGTGACCGCCGCCACGCGGCTCAAGGTCGAGACGGCCATGAGACAGCTCGGCTACCGCGCCAACATCGCCGCGCGGGCGCTGGCCACCGGCCGGTTCGGCACGATCGGCGTCGTCATGTTCAACCTCAGCGCCGTGCTCAACGTCCGCATCCTCGAGGCCGTCGTGACCGGCGCCCAGGCCCGCGGCTACTCGGTGAGCGTCGCGATGGTCAACGGCCCGACCGAGAAGGACATCCGTGCCGCCGTCCGCGGCCTCACCGACCGCGCGGTGGACGGCGTGATCGTGATAGAGGCCCGGGTGCTCGACACCCCGCACCTGCAGCTTCCCGAGGAGGTGCCGGTGGTGATCGCCGACAGCAGGGCGGCGCACCGGCACCCCACCTTCGGCATGGACGAGGCCGCCGGCGTCCGCGCCGCCGTGGATCACCTGCTCGGGCTCGGCCACGCCACCGTCCACCACGTGGCCGGGCCGACCGGCTCGAACCCGGCGCAGCGGCGCCGGGCCGCGTGGCAGCGGCTGCTGAAGCGGTCGGGCCGCGCAGTCCCGCCGCCCGTCGTCGGCGACTGGTCGCCGCAGTCGGGGTACGACGCCGGCCGCCGCCTGCTGGCCGACGACGACGTGACCGCCGTCTTCGCCGCCAACGACCAGATGGCCGTGGGCGTCCTGCAAGCGGCGGCCGAGCTGGGCCGCAAGGTGCCGGACGACCTGAGTGTGGTCGGCTTCGACGACCTCGACTTCGCGCCGTTCCTCATCCCGCCGCTGACGACCGTCCGCCAGGACCTCGCCACGGTGGGCCGCCGCTGCCTCGAGCACCTGATCATGCAGATCGAGGCCCCGGAGAAGGCCGAGGCGTCCGCTCCCGCCAGCAGGTTCGTCCGGCCGGAGCTGGTGGTGCGGGCCTCCACCGCGCCGCCGCGCCGCTGACCTCACCGCCACCGCCCAGGCCGTTGACAGGCCGCCCAGGTTAGCGCAAACATGAATGTGCTGAGCTGAACAACGCATCGGCCTTCCCTTCCGAGAAAGCAGGTCACATGCTGCGCCGACTGTCGATCATCGCCTTAACCGCGGTTCTCGCCGTCTCGCCCGTCACCCACGCCGCCGCGGCGGAAGGAGCAGAATCCGTGCCCGACGCCAAGCCGCTCGCCCGCGCGTACGGCGCTCTGGGCGCCAACTTCAACCAGAACCTCGACGCCCTCGACTACCGGGAACTTCGCGAGGCCCGCGCCCGGTGGGTCCGCGGGTTCTTCCCGATGCCCGCCGCCGACAAGGGCGACCCCGCCGAGCACTTCGCGATCAGCACCATCACCAAGGCGGCGGCGCGCGGCTACGACACCGTCTTCAGCCTGAAGTTCCCCTACGACGCGACGTCCTTCCCCGCGCCGGGCAGCCCCAGGATGGCCGCGGAGCTGGCCCGGCTGGACAAGGTGCTGCCCACGGTGATGGGCAAGGTGGACATCCTCACGATCGGCAACGAGCCCTTCATCGAGAGCCTGCCCGCCGAGCGTGACCAGCGGCTCAACGAGTTCTACGAGACCGTCGCCCGGCACGTGATCGACTACCGGCGTGAGCGGTGCGGCGCCGACTGCGGCACCGCGCTCTACATGGGCGCGCTGAACCGGCTCGACCTGCCGGACCGCCGCACGCCGGCGGCCGAGCGCTGGATGACCTTCGTGCGCCAGACGCCGGAGATCGAGGGCGTGGACATCCACCCGCACATCCCCGCGCCGGAGAACGCGAAGCCGTTCCTGGACTACATCCTGCCGAGGATGCGCCCCGACCAGACGTTCCTGGTCACCGAGTTCTCTCTCGTCTGGTACTGGCAGCAGCACCTGAAGGACCCGGTCGCGGCCGCGTTCGCCCAGAAGTACGGCTTCCCCTCCGGCACGCTGGTATGGCAGGTCATCAAGGCCGCCATCGACAAGCCGTTCAGCGAGCGGAAGTGGGATGACTTCCTGGCCGGCAGCCCGTGGTTCACCAGCCAGGCGGGCTTCCTGCGCGACCAGATGAAGCTGTACCGGGGCACCGGGCGGCTGGCGGTCGCCACGTACGCCTTCAAGCAGGACGACCTGATGGTCGAGAACTTCGGCCCCGGTAAGGCCCCGTGGCTGCTCAACAGCGTGTACGCCCCCTACACCGTGCAGCCCCGCGGCGCCCTGTCGGGGCGCGGCTACTGGCTCGACGACTTCCGCGCGCTGCAGCGGCACTGACCAGGCCGCACCGGCCGCCGCTGACCGCGGCGGCCGGGCTCGCCGGCGCGCTCGTGGGATCACCAGTGCGCCGCCCGCGGCCGGCTACGATCTTCGGTGGCGACCAGGACGTCGAGCAGCAGCTCCTGCAACTCGGCCCGGACCGCCGCATGAGCCGGGTCGTCCCACAGGTTGTCCAGCTCCATCGTGTCGGTCTCCAGGTCGTACAGCTCGCCGGAGCGCGCTCGGGTCGTGGACGGCGCGCCATGGTAGACGACGACCTTCCAGCGGTCGTGCCTGAGCATCGTGGTGTGCACGGGCTCCTCGTACGGGTGGCCGCTGTTGCGGTACTCGCACAGCGCCCAGTCCCTTGCCGGCGCGTCCTGCTCGCCGCGGGCCGCCGGCAGGAGGTTCAGCCCCTGCCCGCGGGGGAGTGGCGGTGCGCCCGCGGCCGCGAGGAACGTCGTCGCCAGGTCGATCCACTGGGCCAGCCCGGCCCGCCGCTCGCCTGCGGGCAGCCCGGCGGGCCAGCGCATGACGAGCGGCACGCGGACGGCGCACTCGTACATCATCGGCCCCTTCAGCATGAGCTGGTGATCACCGAGCATCTCGCCGTGGTCGCTGGTGAAGACGACCAGCGTGTCCTCGGCCAGGCCCGCCTCGTCGAGGGCGGCGAGAATCCGGCCGACCTCGTCGTCGACGAGACTCACCATCGCGTAGTAGTTGACCCTGACCTCGTGGAGCTCGGATTCCGTGTACTCCGTGTAGCCGCGTGCGTGGCCGGCGTAGGAGCGGTGCGAGGCCTCGGTCTGCACGGGCGGCTTGCCGGCGAGCTCCTGGTCCCGGGTGACCGGACGCCGCAGAGCCTTTCCGCGGTAACGATCGACGTACTCCTTCGGCGCGCCGAACCCGTGGTGCGGGTCGAAGAAGTTGGCCACGAAGAAGAACGGCTTGTCCGCGTCGCGCGAGCGCCGCAGGTAGTCGATGGTCTCGTCGCCGATCCACCGGCTGTAGTGGAACTCCGTGGGAAGCGTGTCGAAGCCGGTCCCGGAGTCGGCCCGGGCGGCGGCCTCGTACAGGTCCGGCCGTACGGCCCGCAGCCACCGGTGGTAGGCGTTCTCGGACGAGCCGACGTAAGGGTCGTGTGCCCACCGGAACACGCGGAAGCCGTCGTCCAGCCGCGGCTCGAGACGGCCGCCGAAACACGCCCCGCCGACGTGGAACTTCCCGGCCAGGCCGCAGTCGTAGCCGTGGTCGGCCAGGGTGCGTGAGAACAGGTGCTCGTGCGCGGGCAGCCCGACGCCGTTCGCCCAGGCGCCGTGCGCGTGAACGTAGCGGCCCGACATCAGGCTGGCGCGGGAGGGGCCGCAGACCGGGCTCTGTACGTAGCAGTTCTCGAAGAGCACGCCCTGGGCCGCCAGCCGGTCGAGGTTGGGAGTGTCGATCTCGTCGTTGCCGTAGGCGCCCATCGCGTCGAAGCGCTGCTGGTCGGTGCAGATGAGCAGGATGTTCGGTCGGTTCATTGCTCTCATTCGAGGTAGGGGCGCGTCAGGACTTCACGGCACCGAGCCGGAACTGAGGGTCCAGATCCCAAGGCGAACGTTCGCCTATGCTGTGCCACCCCAAGCGACTCCGTCAACCCCTGCAAGCGACGGCGTTGAAGACCTGGCAGAATTCGGCGGTAAAGTCAGTGCGAACGTTCGCCTACCGGAGGTAACCGCCGTGGCCAGTGTCTCGCTCAGGGACGTCGCCGCGCGCGCCAACGTGAGCTTCCAGACGGTGAGCAAAGTGCTCAACGGCAAGGGCACCGTCACGCCGGCCACCCGGCGGCGCATCATCGAGGCGGCCGAAGAGATCGGCTACATCCCCAACGCGCTGGCCCGCAGCCTGCAGTCACGCAGCTCCCTGACCCTCGGAGTGATCACCGTCGACTTCAGCAACACGACGCCGGCGCAGTTCCTCGTCGGCATAGAGCGCGAAGCACGGCGGCACGGCCTCAGCGTGATCCTCAGCAGCCTCGAGCCGGACGGCTCGGACTGCGTGCGTTATCTGCGCGTGCTGATGGAGCGCCGGGTCGACGGGATCATCATGAACGCCCCGGCGACCGAGGAGGACGAGGAGGTCGGGCGATTGCTGCGTGCCGGGCCTCCCTCCGTCAGCCTGCACGACATCGCCGGCGGCGGCGTCCCGACCGTCGGCCCCGAGTCCGAGAGCACCGCGGCGCTCCCGATCCGCCACCTGCTCGCGCTCGGCCATCGACGGATAGCCATGGTGACCGGCTTCCAGCAGCGTCACAGCGCGCAGCGGCGCACCGCCGTCTACCGGCGGGTGCTGACCGAACACGGCCTCCCCTACGATCCCCTCCTCGTCGAGGACGGCGCATGGGAGGTCGAGGGCGGGTACGCCGCCACCCACCGGTTGCTCGACCGGGCCTCCGGCATCACCGCGATCTACGTGCAGAACGACCTCATGGCGGTCGGCGTGCTCAACGCGCTGCACGAGCGAGGGCTCCGAGTCCCTGATGACTGCTCGGTCGTCGGCTGTGACGACCATCCGGTCGCCGCCCGGACCATTCCGCCGCTGACGACCGTCCACATGCCGTTCTTCGACGCCGGAGCGGCCGCCGTCCGCCTCCTCCTCGATCGCATCGCGTCCGGAGGCACCTCACCGGAGGATGTCGTGCTCCCCGTGTCCATGGTCTACCGCGCTTCCACCGGCTCCGCGCCGGCCTAGTGCCAGTTGTGTGACGCGCGTTTGAGGGTGTAGACCGCCTCCGGCAGGTCGTCCCGGACGCGGATCATCCAGCGGGCGAGATCGGTGGTGAGGGCGGCGCGGATCTCGGCGAGCGCGGGATCGTCGTACCGGTTGTCCAGCTCCGCGGGGTCGGCGTCCAGGTCGTAGAGCTCGCCGGCGCCGCGCTCGTCCAGGAGCAGCTTCCACTGCTCGCGCCGGAGCATCACCGTCGTGCCGGACTGGGTGACGGTGTTGAGCTCGTCGAAGGTCCGGCCCTCGTACGGGAAGTGCAACGGCGGGCGCTCGTCGACGTCGTAGGACAGCCCGCCGAACCCGCGTTCGCCGTATCCGCTGGCGAACTCCTCGGCCGGATACGGAGCCCCGGTGAGCAGGGGCCACAGGCTACGGCCCTGGACGCCCGGCGGGATCTCGACGTCGATCGCGTCGCAGATCGTCGGGAACAGATCGGCGAGCGAGACGAAGTCGGTGCGGTTGTCCATGGCCCGCACGCCCGGCCCGGCGACGGCGAACGGGATGCGCATCAGGCACTCGGGCATGCCCGCACCCTTGCGCTGCAGCCCGTAGTCTCCGACGTAGTCGCCGTGGTCGGCGACGAAGAGCACCAGCGTGTCCGCGTCCCGCCCACGTTCGCGCAGGTGCGCGAAGAACCGCTGGAGCTGGTCGTCGATCAGCCGGAGCATGCCGCAGTAGTTGGCGCGGTAGCGCCGCCACTCGGCGTCGTACCCGGGCCGCTTCTCCTCGATCAAATCTCGCAGCCAGGTGTAGGTGCCGCCCTTGCGCGCGGCGCCCTCGGGCCCGGCCAGCCGGTCGGGCACCTGGTCCGGCCCGAAGAGGCTGAAGTACGGCTCCGGGACCTGGTACGGATTGTGCGGTTCCGGGAACGACAGCCAGGCGAAGAACGGCCGGTCGCCGGGCGTCCGATCGATGGCGCTGATCGCGTCGGAGACGATCCGGTGCGGGAACTGGCACTCCAGCGGGAACGGTGTCGGCTCGTGGCTGACCGAGTGGTCGAGCGCGCCGAGCCACTGCTCGAACCGCGCCTGGTCGGCGGTCGCCGCGCCGGCCGGGCCGCGGTTGTGCCAGTACGGTGCGGCGAAGGTGTCGAAGTCGCCGGGCTTGCGGTGGAAGTGCGTCTTGCCTGCCAGGTGCAGCGCGTAGCCGGCGTCGCGGAGCACGTCCACCAGGTCGGAGCCGCGCAGCACGTGCTGCGCCGCGCTGTTCTGCCGGACCCGGTGCGCGGACGGGTAGCGTCCGGTGAGCAGGCTGACCCGGGCGGGCACGCACAGCGGGGACGTGGTGTGCGCCCGCTGGAACCGCGTGCCGCCGCTCATCAGCCCGTCGAGGAAGGGCATGGTGTCCAGGGGGAAGCCGCTCGCGGCGGTCCAGCCGGCACGCTGCTGGTCGGTCATGATCAGCACGATGTTCGGTCGGTTCACGGGATGATCCCCCTCGCTAGCGCTCGGCGTACATGGGCTTGAGGTAGTCCGCCCGCGGCTTCCAGTTGGGGAAGGCGTAGTCGTCCAGGCCGACCTTCGCGCCCTTGCCCCTGGCCGCCGCGATCGCCGCGTCCCGTTCCTTGGCGCTGTCGCTGGACAGCTTGGTCAGCGCCGCGCGGACGTCGGTGACGTCGCCGCTGAACGCGCCCTGGACGATGTCCCCGAGGGTGGGGGTGACCGGCTTGGACTCGATCTGCACCCGCTGGACGTCCTTGTTCCCGGCGACCGGAGTGGGGGCGAGGTAGACGCTCTCCTTGAACCAGGAGATCAGCTTCTTGTAGGCGGGGTGCGCCTGGGACTGTTCGACGACGGCGATGTCGCGGGGTGGCTGCGACATGGTCTCGGCGACCCGGCGCGAGTAGTCCTCCGTGGTGAAGTGGTCGCCGAGCAGCTTGTTCGCCGCCGCGGCGTGTTTGCTTCCGGGCGACAGCCAGTATTCGCCGGGCTGCGGCACATGGTACGTGGCCACGGTGTCGCCCGCGTCGGGCACCAGGATCGGTCCCACGCCGAGCTTGTCCGCGAAGTCGGGCGTGCTCTGCAGCGCCACGCCGGGGCACCACGGGCCGTCGAAGTAGTACGCCGCCACCCCGGCGGTCCACCGGGCGCGCGCCACGTCGTCGGTCCAGGAGTTCGCCCCCGGCACCAGCAGCTTGTCCCGGCTCAGCGATACCAGGAACTCGATCACGTCGAGGTATTCGTCGGCGTGGAAGGCGTACTCGCCGGTGGCGTACCGCAGGCCGAGGCCGCCCTCGAACCCGGCCGCCTGTGCCAGGTCGTGGACCTGCTCGCCCAGCCGCTGCGGCATGCCGACGTTCCACACCCAGCCGTACGACTGGCCGCCGCTCTTGCTCTGCACCGTCCGGGCCGCGGCCCGGAACTCGTCGTAGGTCTTGGGCGGGGCCTGCGGGTCCAGCCCGGCGCGCGTGACCAGCTCCGTGTTGAACCACGACGCCGCGACGTAGACCTGGTGGCTGAAGACGGGGAAGGCGTAGATCTTGCCGTCGAAGACGTGCAGGCCCTCGATGAGCGAGTCCTTGACCCGGGCCGTCGCCTCGTCGCCGAGGTCCAGCGGCTGAGCCCACCCGGCGGCGATGAGCGCCGCGGGCGGCACGTTGTTGAGGCCGGCGTTGGAGTGGATGTCCGGCAGCTGGTTGCTCTGCTTGGCCAGTTGCAGCGCCTGGCCCATCTTCGCGGGGTTGTAGTACGTGTACTGGACGGGGACGCCGCCGGCGCTCTTGGCGAACGTGGCGAAGATGTCCGCCTTCGCCTTCTGCAGCTGGTTCTGGTGATCCCACCAGGTCAGCGACCCGCCCGCGGCACCGCCGCCACCGCCACCGCCTCCGCCGCCACCGCACGCGCCGGTCGCCGCCACGGCGGCCAGGGTGCCTGCTGCGGAGAGGAATCCCCGCCGAGTCATCGCGGTCATCGGTCCTGCCTCCCACCGGCGGCTGTGAACGTCGCGTAAAAATGTTGCCGCGCGGCAAATTCATTCTTGCCACGCGGCATGCCGCGCGGCAAGACTCTTGTATGAACTCAATGTCATCGGCTTCCCCTGGAGGATGTGAACGACCGTGGTGACACAACGTGACGTTGCGCGGCTGGCCGGAGTCTCCGTGCGGACCGTCTCCAACGTCGTGAACAACTTCGCCTACGTGTCGGAGGAGACCCGCGCCCAGGTCCAGCGCGCCCTGGACGAACTCGACTACCGGCCCAATGTCGCGGCGCGCAGCCTGAACCGGGGGCGGTCGAACCTGCTGGCCCTCGTGCTGCCGCTGGACGTGCCGTACTTCACCGAACTGGCCGCCCACGTGGTGGATCGGGCCGAGGAGCGCGGGTACACGGTGCTCATCGACCGCACCGAGGGGGTGGCCGAACGGGAGCGGCAGATCGTCATGCGGCGGGACCGGTCGGCCCTCTTCGACGGGTTCATCTTCAGCCCGCTCGGCCTGACCGAGGACGAGCTGCGTCGCTGGGCCGGCAACTGCCCGACGGTGATGCTGGGCGAGATGCGGGTGGAGGGCATGGACCACGTCGCCATCGACGACACCGCCGCGGCCCGCAGCGCCACGGCGCACCTGATCTCGCTGGGCCGCACCCGGATCGCCGCCATCGGCGTGCCCCACCTGCCGCGCTCGGAGACCGCCGCGGCGCGGAGGCAGACCTCGGCGCACCGGTCCGACGGGTACGAGCAGGCGCTGGCCGAGGCGGGGCTGCCGCTCCGGCCCGAGCTCACCGTACGGGTGCGGCGCTACCAGCGCGAAGACGGCCGGCGCGCGATGGACCAGCTGCTCGATCTGGCGGAGCCGCCGGACGCGGTGTTCTGCTACAACGACCTGCTGGCCATCGGGGCGGTGCGGGCGGTGGTGTCCCGGGGACTGCGGGTGCCCGAGGACGTCGCCGTCGTCGGGTTCGACGGTATCGAGGAGGGCCGGTTCGCCAATCCGGCGCTCACCACCATCGCGCCCGACAAGAAGCGGATCGCCGAGCTCGCCGTGACCCGCCTGCTGGAGCGCGTCGAGGGAGACCAGGGCCCGCCCGTCCATCTGGAGGCGCCCTGGCGGCTGGTGGTCGACCAGAGCACCATCGGCGGCACCGGGCAGAGCGCTCCGGAGACGCGCGGATGACGGTCGCACTCCCCGCCGCGCCGGGAACGCGACCGCGCGGCACCGCGTACGTCTGGCTGTTCCTGGCCCCGACCGTGCTGCTGTACGGCGCCTTCACCGTCTACCCGATCATCGGCAGCTACGCGTACTCGCTCACCGACTGGAACGGGTTCGACACGGGCCGGACGTTCATCGGCGTGGCCAACTACCGCGAGGTCCTCGCGGACCCGATGTTCTGGAGCTCGTTCCGGCTGACGCTGACGTTCATGGTCTGCGCGGTGCCGCTCCAGGTGCTGGTCACCCTGCTGGTCGCGATCCTGCTCAACTCGCCCCGCATGCCGCTGCGCAAGCTGTTCCGCACCGCGCTGTTCCTGCCGGTGGTCACCACCACGGCGATCGTCGGCGTCGTCATGCAGTTCGTCTTCGACCCGGCCAGCGGCCCGGTGAACCTCGCGTTACGCGAGGCCGGCCTGGTGACGGACGGCATCGACTTCCTCGGCCAGTCGTCGACGGCGCTGGGCACGACGATCGCCGTGTACGTGTGGAAGTGGTTCGGGATCACCCTGGTCTACTGGCTGGCCGCGTTGCAGACGGTGCCGAACGAGGTGTACGAGGCGGCACGCCTCGACGGCGCCGGCGCGCCCGCCATCCTGCGGCACATCACCCTGCCCCTGCTCAAGCCCTTCCTGGTCATCATCACGCTGCTGTCGATCGAGGCGTCGTTGCAGGTCTTCGACCTCGTCCTGACCATGACCGGCGGCGGCCCGTTCTACTCGACCGAGGTGATCGAGGTCTACATCTACCGGTGGGCCTTCGCCGCCACCATCCCCCGGCTCGGGTACGCCTCCGCGGCCGCCGTCCTGTTCGGCCTGTTCGTCTGCCTCGTCGGCATCCTGCAACTGCTCGCGGTTCGCGCCGCCCGGCGGACCAGGAGGGCGGCATGAGCACAGTCGCGCAGACGCGCCCCCGCCCGCGACGGACCTGGAGCGCGACGCTGCGCCGGCTGCCCTGGTGGCTGGCCGCCGCCGCGCTCGCCATCGGCTGCCTGCTGTGGATCTACCCGTTCCTGTGGATGGTCTCCGCGTCGCTGAAGACGTCGGCGGAGGTGTTCACCCAAGGGCTCGGCCTGCTGCCCGACAACCCGGCATGGGAGAACTACGAGCGCGCGTGGAGCAGCGCGCAGTTCGGGAAGTACCTGCTCAACACCGTGATCGTTACGGTGAGCACGGTCGTGGTGGTGCTCGTCCGGTGCGCCATGGCCGGCTACGTCCTGGCTCGCCACGACTTCCGCGGGCGCCGGATCGTCATGGGCGTCCTGGTCGCCACGCTGTTCGTCCCGGCCGGATACACCATCATCCCGCTGGTCGAGCTCTCCCAGCAGCTCGGCCTGCTGAACTCGCTGACGGGCATGATCGTGGCGATGTCGGGGGCCGCGAACGTGTCGGCGATCCTGCTCTACGCCGGATACTTCCGCGGCATCCCCAAGGAACTGTCCGAAAGCGCGCTCATCGACGGCGCCGGGTTCCTGACCGTCTTCTTCCGCATCATGCTGCCGCTGGCCAAGCCGGTGACGGCCACGGTCACCGTGCTCACCTTCCTGAACACCTGGAACGCGTTCTTCCTGCCGCTGGTCTTCACGTTCTCCCGGCCCGACCTGCGCACCGTCAGCGTCGGCATGCTGGCGTTCGTCGGCGAGAACACCACCGACTGGTCCGGCATGGCCGCCGCGGCGACGATCTCGCTGCTGCCCGTCGTCGCGCTGTTCATCGTCCTGCAGCGGTACTTCGTCGAGGGCATCGCCGGTGCCGTCAAATCCTGAATCCCCGGAGAAAGCGAGTCTTGTGAACACCGTCATTCCCCGTCCCGAGTACCCGCGTCCGCAGTTCGTCCGCCCCGCATGGCGGTGCCTCAACGGAACCTGGCAGTTCGAGAGGGACCCCGGCGACTCCGGGTTGGACCGGGGCCTGCTCGACCGGGATCTGACCGGCGAGATCGTCGTGCCGTTCTGCCCGGAGGCGTCGCTGTCCGGCATCGGCGATCCGGACTTCCATCCGGCCGTCTGGTACCGCCGTACCGTCCGGGTGCCGCAGGACTGGGCCGGGCAGCGGGTGCTGCTGCACTTCCAGGCGGTGGACCACGACACCACGGTGTGGGTGGACGGCGTCGAGGCCTGCCGGCACCGGGGCGGGTTCACCCCGTTCACCTGCGATCTGACCGCGGCGGCCGATCCGGCGTACACGTACACCGTGGTCGTGCGCGCCCGCGACGCCCGCTCCGGCCCGCAGGCGCGCGGCAAGCAGAGCACCGACTACGAGGGGCGCGGCGCGCACTACGGGCGCACCACCGGCATCTGGCAGACGGTGTGGTGCGAGCCCGTGCCCGGCACGCACCTCGGCCGGCCGCGGATCACGCCGAACGTCGCGGCCTCCGCGTTCCGCGTCACCGTGCCGGTGTCGGGCGACCGCCCCGGGCACGCCGTCAGGGTGACCGTGTCGGACCAGGCCGGCGACCTCGCGCAGGCGCAGGCTCGCGCCGACCTCGACCTGGCCGCCGAAGTCTGGCTGCCGCTGCCGGAGGACCGGGTACGGCTGTGGTCCCCCGAGGACCCGCACCTGTACGACCTGCGCATCGACCTGCTCGACGGCGACGGCGCCGTGGTCGACACCGCCACCAGCTACGCCGGGCTCCGCTCGGTCGCCATCGACGGGCACGCCGTCCTGCTCAACGGCGAGGTGCGCTACCAGCGGCTCGTGCTCGACCAGGGCTACTACCCCGACGGCCTGATGACCGCGCCCACGGACGAGGCCCTGCGCCGCGACATCGAGCTGGCCGTGGCCGCGGGGTTCAACGGCGCGCGGCTGCACCAGAAGGTGTTCGAGGAGCGGTATCTGTACCACGCCGACCGGGCGGGTTTCCTGGTCTGGGGCGAGTTCGGGGACTGGGGGGCCAACGTCGGCGGGCCGCCCGGCGACAACCAGCAGCCGACCGCGTCGTTCGTGACCCAGTGGCTGGAGGCGGTCGAGCGCGACTACTCCCACCCGAGCATCGTCGGCTGGTGCCCGCTCAACGAGACCTGGCAGCGGCTGCACGACCGGATCACCGTGCTCGACGACGTCACCCGGGGCATGTACCTGGCCACGAAGGCGGCCGACCCCACGCGCCCGGTGATCGACGCGTCCGGCTACGCGCACCGGGTCCCCGGCGCCGACGTCTACGACTCGCACTGCTACGAGCAGGATCCCGAGGTGTTCGGCAAGCTGATGGCGGGCCTGGCCGACGGGACGCCGTACGTCAACGCCGATCCCGACGGCACGGCGTGGTCGGTGCCGTACCAGGGGCAGCCGTACTTCTGCAGCGAGTTCGGCGGCATCTGGTGGAATCCGGACGTGCGTCCCGATGAGAGCTCCTGGGGATACGGCGAGCGCCCCGCCGGCGAGGAGGAGCTCCAGCAGCGGTTCGCCGGCCTGGTCGGGGTCCTGCTGAACGACCCTCGGATGTTCGGCTACTGCTACACGCAGCTCACCGACGTCTTCCAGGAACAGAACGGGATCTATCGCTTCGACCGCTCCAGCAAGCTGGACGTCTCGCGGATCCGCGCGGCACAGCTACGTCCGGCCGCCATCGAGCACGCGCGATCTGAGGCCGAGGGATGTCAACCATCCTGAGGAAGCGGCGGGCGTTCGCCGTCAGGCTGGTCACCGTCTTGACGCTGCTGTCCCCGGCCGCCCCCGCCGTCGCTTCCGCCGATCCCGCGCCTGCGGCGGCAGGCCCCGTGCAAGGCAGGACGATCGAGGTACGAGGCCGGGTGGTGGACGCCCGTGACGGCATGCCGATCGCAGGGGCCGGCGTGCACGCCTCGAGGTCCGGGATCTACGCGACCGACCCAGGGCCGCGTCGACTTCACCCAGCCCGGTGCGCTGAACGGCTGGCACCACGCCGCGGGCCTGCGCGGCAACGCCGGAACCCAGGCGATCAGCCGCCTCGAAGGCCGCAGCGCCTCCGGCTGAGGAGGGGACCGGTGATCCTGATCGTGATCGGGCCGCTCCTGTCGCGGTCCGGTGCGGCGACTCGCAGCTCCACAACACCGGCACGGCCGGGGAGGTCCCGGCGCGCTCGGCGATGCGCACCAGATGCACGGATGGCTGTCACCCCGGTGGTGCGCCGAGCCCTGCATGCCGTCGAGCGCGCTTTCGCGGACGGCGCCGTCGGGGTGATTCAGGCAGTCGCCCGTACGGGAGGCGCCGTTCCACACCGACATCGGCTCGGATGTGACGAACCAGTCAAGGCGCTCACCAAGGACGGCGGATCGGGCGTCGTACGTGCGTCATTCGAAGAACTTGAGGCTGTACCCGACGTTGGTGTTGGCGCCGGGCACGTTCGCCCGCCGGTAGGTGGTATTGCTCCACCACACAGCCGTGCCGGTGTACCAGTACCGATTGGACCACGAGTACGGCGTGCCCTTGGCAACCGCGTGGTACATGGTCGGGAACCGGTTGCCGGACGGCGGGCTGGTGGCGATGTCCCCGCGCTCCAGCACGAACGTGTGGTGGCCCGGGCCGTCCACGTGCAGCGTCGGGGTCCAGCCCGCCATCATGTACTCCGCGTACGAGCCGAACAGGCAACCGTTGCTCTTGTACCAGTCCCACACGTTCGTCGGGTCACCACCGGAGCGCAGCCGCAGATCGGCGAGGCAGTACTTGCTGCTCCAACTGCCGTTCGCGGAGTACACGATGTGCAACTGCCCGTTCGGGTCGAGGATCGGCTCGGGGCCCTCGTTGATGAACGGGTTGCCGACGACCCGCTCCCACGGCTCCCGCGGCTGGGAGATGATGTACCGGCCGCCGGTGGTCGTGGTCGGGCTGCTCATCCGGGCGAGGTAGAGGTTCTGCTCGACGTTGGTGTCGCCCGCCCAGCCGGACCACACGAACCAGCGCTGGCCGTTGAAGGTGAACGGCACGCCGTCGATGGCCCACTTGTCGCCGGGCAGGGCGACCTTCGTCGCGGCGGAATAACCGGAGTCGGCGCTGGCGGAGCTGATGTGGTACATCCGGTGGGCGGCGCCGCGGCCCGCTGCGAAGTAGATGTGGTAGCGGCCGTCGTGGTGCACGATCTCGGGAGCCCACACCTCACCGAGGTTGCCGGTGTCCATCCACACCTGGCGCGGGGACGCGACGGCGATGCCCTCGAGAGTGGTCGCTGTCCGTACGGCGACGCCGCCGTTCACCGACTTGGCCGCGACGTAGAGATTGCCGACCTTGATGACGCTGGGGTCGGCGCCACCCAGCGTGGTGCGGCCGAGAGGCACGAGCTGATCGGCGGTGCCGGCGTTGGCGGGGGAGGCGGGGATGCCGCCGACGGCGGTCAGGGCGAGGGCGATGACCACGAGTCGAAGAGCATGTCTTTTCATAAGGCTCTTTCTACCTGCGAGCCGTCCGGAATTTAAAGTAAAGTTTATTAATAGATTAGCCGCTCATCCGAGCGGCTCGCCGACAAGGCACGCACGGTGTCGGTGTCGGAGAACGGGTCTGTCCGGAAGCGCACCTGCCGAAAATTACATCCATACAGGTCACGCGGTATGTGAGTACTCGTGGCGGACCCCGCCGAGCCGGTCTCGTCGGCGTATGTCCTTGTCTCGATCGCTCATGGGCAGCAGTCGCAGCGCGGCGAAGGAGCATGGCCGAGCCAGCACATCCGTCATCCCAGACGCACCGCCTGCTGAGGCGCCGGTCAGGGGGCGGCCGGCTTGACCAGGCCGCAGTCGTAGGACAGCACCACCGCCTGCGCGCGGCTGTTCAGGCCCAGCTTGCTCATCAGCCGGTTGAGATGGGTCTTGATGGTGCCCTCGCTCACCGACAGCCGGTCGGCGATCTCCTTGTTCGACAGCGCCTGCCCCACCAGGCACAGCACCTCCGTCTCGCGGGCGGTCAGGCCGTCGAGGGAGGGCGGGGGCGTGGGCGGGACGATGAATGCCTCGATCAGGCGCTTGGTAATGCCCGGCGCCAGCAGCACGTCACCCGCGGCGACGGCGCCGATGGCCGAGATGATGCGCTCGGGGGAGGTGTCCTTGAGCAGGAAGCCGCTGGCCCCCAGGCGTAAGGCGTTGTAGACGTACTCGTCCAGGTCGAAGGTGGTCAGGATGAGGACCTTGGGCGGGAGGCCGGCGGCGGAGGCCAGGATGCGCTCCATGGCGGTGATGCCGTCCAGTCGCGGCATGCTGATGTCCATGAGGATCACCTCGGGCCGGAGCTCGGCGGCCAGGCGCACGGCCTCCTCGCCGTCGACGGCCTCGCCCACCACCTCCAGCCCGGCGGCCCGCAGCAGCGCCGCCAGGCCGGCCCGGATGAGCACCTGATCGTCCACCACCAGGACCTTGGTCATCAGATCCGTTCGTCCTCTTCGGAGGGGGAGAGCGGGAAGGCCGCCAGAACCTCGTAGCCGCCCTGCGGGCGACCGCCTGCGGTGATCGTTCCCTGGTAGAGCCTGACACGTTCGGTCATGCCGATCAACCCGTGCCCGCCACGGCCTGGTCCCGGGGCGGGGCCCGCGCCGTCGTCGGTGACGCGGAGGGTCAGCTTGTCGGGGGCGTAGGTCAGGTTGATGTCCGCCCGGTCGGCCCCTGCGTGCTTGAGCACGTTGGTCAGCGACTCCTGGACGATGCGGTAGGCGCACAGGTCGAGGCCCGGCGGCAGTGTTCTGGCCGGGCCCTCGACGGTCAACCGGACGTTCAGCCCGGCCGCGCGCATGCGTTCCACGAGGGTCTCCAGGTCGCTCAGGCGGGACATCGTGGAGTAGCGCCCTTCGTCCTGCTCGTGGGCCTCGACGCGCAGGATCGACAGCAGGCGCCGCATCTCGGTGAGCGCCTCGTGGCTGGTGTCGGCGATGACGCCCAGCGTGGCGTGCGCGGTGGCGGGATCGGACAGCGCCACGTAACGGCCTAACCCGGACTGTACGGATATGACCGACATGTGGTGTGCGACGACGTCGTGCAGCTCGCGGGCGATGCGCACCCGCTCGCGGGTCACCGCCCGGCGGGCGGCCGCGTCCCGTTCCGCGGCCAACTGCTCGGCCAGCGCCACCAGTTGCTTGCCGCGCGCGCTCAGCAGGCGCACGATCGTCCCCGTGGTGAAGGCCCACCCGCCCACGATGAGCGACTGGCCCAGCGCCGACCACAGCGCCACGCCGGGTTGGTTGACCGAGGCATGCGTCCACTCGGCCACCACCAGTACCGCCCCGCCCGCGCCGGCCTGCCAGGAACCGTGCGCCGCCACGGAGTACAGCGCCAGCAGCGGGCCGATGCTGTTGAGCCCCGGGTGGTGGCCCAGCAGGTGGTAGAGCAGCGCAGCCGACGTCGAGACGACCAGGACCGTGAACGGCGCCCGCCTGCGCAGCGCGAGGGGCGCGTTCACCAGCGCGGTCAGCGCCAGCGACTGCGCATCGGCCGGGCGCCCCTTGCCCAGCTCCAGCACCTCCCACAACGAGGTGCCGACGCCCAGCGCGACCGCCAGGGCGACGTCGAGCAACCGCGGGTCCAGAGCGGAAAGCCGACGGGCGGACGACGCGAGCCTGCCGGACAAACCCTCACCCCCGCACCAGCGTCATGGTCCGCCTCCAGGAAGGGAACGGCGCTTCTACGATGCCCGGCCGCGGCGGCCGCCGCAACAGACGCGTGCCGTCACGGGCAAGCGCAGGCAGCGCCCGTTGCGAGGGCGGGTCGCGGGCCGGCGCCGGGCGGGTAGTGAACGAACGCCGGCGCGTCCTGCCCGGCCGCCGACGACGTCGGGACCACGTAGATCCGAGTCTGGTTGTCGGCGTTGCGGAACGGGAACGCCCAGTCGGGGCCGTTGACGCTGGGGAAGGCGAACGCGGTGGGATCGGTCGCGCTCATGCCGGGGTCGAACGTCTTGCGTTCCCAGTCACACCACGTGCCGGAGCCCTGCGCCGCAGGTCAACGCGCCGCTCGCGATCGCGGCCATCGCGGGCAGGCCGGGGTTGCCCGGTTGGTCGTTGTCGAGCGCTCCGCTGAAGGCGGCGGCGGCGGTGAACCTGCCGGGGAAGCGGGCGGCGTATCCGATGGCTTCCCCGCCGACCATCGTTCCGTCCCGTTCTCCATCGCACTGCACCTGGTGCCCGGCGCGGTCATCGTCGCCGTGTACGCGTTCATCGCCGCCCCCTGGTCCGGGCGATCGACTTCCCGATCTTCCTGGCCTGGGCCATCGCCCTCGCGGTTGTGCTCCTCCCGCTCCAGCTGTTCCTGCTGTGGCTGGGCAAGAAGCAGACCGGCCGCTCACGCTGGGTCATATGCGGGTCCCGTGCCGGGGTCCGGAGGGGCCTGAACGAATCCTCAACATGGACTCAACACAGCCGCACCTACCTTCCTCTCATCAGCCACAACACGAGAGGAAGACGACGATGAGCATCAAGCTTCGTAAGTCGCTCACCGCCCTGGCCATCGGTGGCGCGGCCTCCATCGCCATGCTGACGGCCGCCCCGACCGGTGCCGTCGCCGACACCGCCAAGGCGCAGGGCAACACCCCCGCCTGCGTCGCCATCTGGCAGAAGAGCGGCTGGGTCAACAAGACCGGCTACGCCCGCAACGACTGCGGCGTCCGGATGCGTTACCGCATCGACTGGTCGTACGGGGCGGACGGCCGCTGCTTCACCGTCGACCCCGGCGAGACCATCTCCAGCACCGTGCCCAAGGCGCCGCGCAGGTTCAACGGCGCCAGCTACTGCTAGCCGTTGCGGCGGTACTCTGACCGCCCGCCTCGAAAGCGAGCGCGATCGGGCCGCCAGGGTGTCATGCAGAGGTGTGCTTGATCGCTGTGATGCGGAACGGGATCGGGCGGCAGCGGGTTCGCGTACGCGCGATGCATCTGTCCACGGACGCCTCGAGGAAATCGCGGAGCGCTGCCTGACGGGCGGCGGCCGGGACCGGCAGGAGAGCCGCACGCCCAGGCCGGCCGATCCGCCAGGCAGCGCCCCGCGCCCGCGAGCCGAGCCCGTTCAACCCACGCGACTGCTGGAGATCCACCCGGCTCCGCCGCAAGTGATCGTCCTGTTTCGCGGTCGGATCAATCGGCCGCAAACGATCATGACGAAGTCGAAGAGCAAGGTACGCGGTAAGCGCTCCAAAAGGCCCTCCGTTCGGGGCCGTGCGACCAGCCCCAAAGGTCGCCCCCGGTCACCGGCTCGCGCCGAACTTCCCGGCCCGTTGACCGCGACGATCCCTATTTTGCGGCTCGCTGTAGCTTCGGGAGCTCCAGGCCGGTCCGGGAAGGCCCCGATCGAGCAGAATGGCGGACTTGATGGTTCCTCTCACTTCTTCCGACCCGCACCGCCTGGGACGGTACTGGCTGGTCGGCCGTCTCGGCGCGGGCGGCCAGGGCGTCGTCTATGAGGCGTACGGCGAGCGGGGCGAGCGGGTCGCGATCAAGGTGCCCAGGTCCGAGGGCGCGCAGGCGCGGGCCAGGCTGGCCAAGGAGGCGTCGGCGGCCCAGCGGGTGGCCTCGTTCTGCACTGCCAAGGTGATCGAGGCGCAGGTCGAGGTGGCGCCGCTGTACATCGTCAGCGAGTACGTCGCCGGCCTCAGCCTGCGGCAGGTCGTGGCCGAGTCGGGCCCCTACGAGGGCGACCGGCTGCGCCGCCT
>NZ_JBIUCF010000040.1:0-141681 GCF_044593615.1 Nonomuraea sp. NPDC051941 | reverse complement strand
CAAGCAATTTCCGTCATAAATGACGGGGATATGCATGTGTATCTCATGCACTGGCTTTTAACACACTGTTGAGTTCTCAAGAAACGGACGCGTACTTCCTTGCTCAAAACCGTTCCGGTCTTTCGCTCGGAGGCGTTCATTTCGTTGTGTCTTTATTCTTTCAGCCGTTCAAGTCCCTGTCAAATTGACCCGACTTGCTCGACCTGCTGGAATTAAGACCCGCCCCGCTTCCGGGACAACCCCTCTAACTTACCAGCCCTCACGAGTGGACGCGCACGTCCGCCGTGATGGAGGAGGAAGAAGGCTTGTGCCGGACTGCTTCGGCTCTTCAAGATTAGCAGCGCTCCCGACCCCTCGTGCCGGATCGCCGTGTACGACGGACACAGATCGATCACGCCCGAACATAGACTCCCCACGTGAGCAGTAACACGCCGCCAGTGGCGAAGAAGGTTCCGACTGAGCGCACCCACCACGGTGACACCGTCATCGACGAGTACGCCTGGCTGAGCAACAAGGAAGATCCCGATACCACCGCCTATCTGGAGGCGGAGAACGAGTTTCTCAAACAGCAGACCGCTCACCTCTCCGATCTCCAGGAGCAGGTGTTCCAGGAGATCAAGGGCCGCACGCAGGAAACCGACCTCTCGGTGGCCAGCCGCAAGGGCTCCTGGTGGTACTTCTCGCGCACCTCGGAAGGCAAGCAGTACGCCGTCTCCTGCCGGGTCCCGGCCGACAGCGACGCGCCTCCGGAGATCACCCCGGGCGCCACTCTCGAACGGGAGGAGGTGATTCTCGACGGCAACGAGCTCGCCGGCGACAGCCCGTTCTTCTCGATCGGCACCAGCTCCGTCTCGCCCGACGGCACGATGCTGGCCTATTCGACCGACTTCAAGGGCGACGAGCGATTCACGCTGAAGTTCAAGAACCTCGAAACAGGCGAACTGCTCCCCGACGAGATCACCGACATCTTCTACGGCGGCGCCTGGTCGGCCGACGGCTCGACGTTCTTCTACACGCGCGTCGACGACGCCTGGCGCCCGTTCCAGGTCTACCGGCACACCCTCGGCACCGAAGAGGACGTGCTGGTCTACGAGGAGTCCGACGAGCGTTACTGGGTCGGCATCGGCCTCACGCGCAGCGAGAAATACCTCGTGCTCGGCGCGGGCAGCAAGATCACCAGCGAGGTGCGCATCCTCGACGCCACCGATCCCGCCGGTGAGTTCACGGTCGTGCGCCCCAGGAAGACCGGCGTCGAATACGGCGTCGAGCACGCGGGCGACTTCTTCTACGTGCTCCACAACGAGAGCGCCGAGAACTTCGAGCTGGCCACCGCCCCGCTCGACGCCCCCGGCACCTGGACGCCGCTGATCGCCCACCGGGACGACACCAGGCTCCTGGAGATCGACGCCTTCTCCGACCACGCCGTGGTGCACTTCCGCCGCGACGGGCTGACCGGCCTGCGCGTGCTGCCGTACCCGGCCGACGTCCAGGGCCGGCGCGAGCGGATCGAGGCCGCCGAGCGGAACGCGTACGAGATCGACTTCCCCGAGCCGCTCTACGACGTCGGGCCCGCGGGCAACCCCGAGTTCACCACGACGCGGCTCCGGCTGGCCTACACGAGCATGGTCACCCCGCCCAGCGTGTACGACTACGAGCTCGACACGCACGAGCTGATCCTGCTCAAGCGGCGCCCGGTGCTGGGCGGCTACGACCCGGCCGACTACGAGCAGTTCCGCGAGTGGGCCACGGCCGAGGACGGCACGAGGATCCCGGTGTCCATCGTGAAGCGCAAGGACTCCGCCAGGCCCGCGCCGACCGTTCTGTACGGGTACGGCAGCTACGAGACCTCCATCGACCCCGGCTTCTCGGTCCCGAGGCTCTCGCTGCTCGACCGCGGGTTCGTCTTCGCCGTCGCGCACATCAGGGGCGGCGGTGAGATGGGCCGTCGCTGGTACGAGGACGGCAAGCTCACCAGGAAGCGCAACACGTTCACCGACTTCGTGGCCGCGGCCAGGCACCTGAAGGCGACCGGCTGGAGCGAGCGGGTCATCGCCAGGGGCGGCTCGGCCGGCGGCCTGCTGATGGGCGCGGTCGCGAACCTGGCGCCGGAGCAGTTCGCGGGCGTGGTGGCCGAGGTGCCGTTCGTGGACGCGCTGAACACCATCCTGGATCCGTCGCTCCCGCTCACTGTGATCGAATGGGACGAGTGGGGCGACCCGCTGCACAACCCCGACGTCTACGCCTACATGAAGAGCTACACCCCGTACGAGAACGTGGACGGCCGCGCGTACCCGCCGATCCTGGCCATCACCAGCCTGAACGACACCCGCGTCCTCTACCACGAGCCCGCGAAGTGGATCGCCCGGCTGCGGGCGACGGCGAACGGCGGGCCGTTCCTGCTCAAGACGGAGATGGGCGCTGGGCACGGCGGCCGCAGCGGGCGCTACGACGCCTGGCGCGAGGAGGCCTTCGCGCTCTCCTGGATCATCGAGAGGGGCACCTCATGACCTATCAGGCCGACGACCAGCGCTACGAGCGGCAGCCGTACAACCGCAGCGGTCGCAGCGGGCTGAAGCTGCCCGCGGTCTCGCTGGGCCTGTGGCACAACTTCGGCGACACCCGCCCGATCGAGAACTCGCGGGCGATCCTGCGGCGCGCGTTCGACCTCGGGGTGACGCACTTCGACCTGGCCAACAACTACGGCGTCCCGTACGGCTCGGCGGAGTCGAACTTCGGCCGCATCCTGCGCGAGGACTTCACCCCGTACCGGGACGAGCTGATCATCTCCACCAAGGCCGGCTACGACATGTGGCCGGGCCCGTACGGCGAGTGGGGATCGCGCAAGTACGTCCTGGCCAGCCTCGACCAGTCGCTGAAGCGCATGGGACTGGAGTACGTCGACATCTTCTACAGCCACCGCCCCGACCCGGGGACGCCGCTGGAGGAGACCATGGGGGCGCTCGACCGGGCCGTGCGCTCGGGCAAGGCGCTCTACGCGGGCATCTCCAACTACTCGGCCGAGCAGACCGCCCAGGCCGCGCGGATCATGCGCGAGCTGGGCACGCCACTGCTCATCCACCAGCCGTCCTACTCCATGATCAACCGGTGGATCGAGGACGGGCTGCTCGACGCGGTGGAGGAGGCGGGCATGGGCTGCATCGTGTTCTCGCCGCTGGCCCAGGGCCTGCTGACCGACCGCTACCTCGGCGGCGTGCCGGCGGACTCGCGGGCGGCGACGAGCAGGTTCCTCAGCGCCGACCGGATCGACCTCGACCTGGCCCGCGGCCTCGACGAGATCGCCAAGGGCCGTGGGCAGACGCTGGCCCAGATGGCGCTGTCGTGGACGCTCAGGGACCCGCGGGTGACGAGCGTGCTCATCGGGGCCAGCAGCGTGCGGCAGTTGGAGGACAACGTGGCGTGCGTGGACGGCCCGGCCTTCACGGAGGACGAGCTGGGAGCCATCGACAAGATCACCGAGCGCTACACGGCCCGCTGATCACAGGGATTCGTGTCGCTGGAGGTAGGTGAAGGCGGCCCAGCCGGGCAGCACCGGGAGCCAGAACGTGAGCAGCCGGTGCAGCAGCACGGCCGAGGTGGCCAGCTCGGCGGGCACGCCGGCCACGGTCAGGCCGCCCGCGAGCGCGAGTTCGACCGCGCCCAGACCGCCCGGTGTGGGCGCGGCCGAGCCGATGGCGTTGGCCGTGAGGTAGACGACCGCGACGGCGGTGAAGCTGAGCGAGCCGCCGAACGCGGCCACGCAGGCGTCCAGGCAGAGCACGAACGCCAGGGTGATCATGAGCGTGCCCGTGCACGCCTCCACCATCTTGCGCGGCGACTGCAGCACGTCGAGCAGCCTGGGCAGCACGTTCGAGAACAGCTTGCGCATCCTCGAGGTCACCAGCCTGCGCAGCGGCGGCACGCCGAGCACCACCACGACCAGCACCGCGACCGCCAGCAGCACCAGGACGAGGCCGCGCGACGGGGTGAACGACGTGGTCGTGGTGGAGCCGGTGATGTAGGCGAACAGCAGCAGCAGCGCGATGTGGAAGACCAGCATGATGAGCTGTGAGGCCCCCACGCTGGCCACCGCGCTGGCCGGCGAGATGCCGCGCTTCTGCAGGTAGCGGGTGTTGATCGCGACCCCGCCCACGGCGGCGGGCGCGACGAGCTTGACGAACGACGAGGCGAACTGCACGAGCACGGTACGCCAGAGCGGCAGCGGCTCGGGCACGAAGCCCCGCAGCATCAGGGCCGCGGCCACGAAGCTGACGAACGACGCGACCAGCGCCACCCCGGACCAGGCCCAGTTGGCCGTGGTGACCACCCGGTAGATGTCGACCCGGCTGAGCTGGGAGAGCACGATGTACGCGGCCAGCGTGCTGGCGATGATCGTGATCAGGGTGCGCGGTTTGAAGCGTTCGAGGCGTACTTCCTCGACCTTGCCCTGCGGCTTGAGCGCGACGATGTGCTCGCGGATGCCGGCCAGCAGGTTCTTGTTCTTCGAGAGGGCCGAACGGGTCTCCCTGGTCAGCGCGATGCGCTGGAGCAGCGGCATGGCGGTGGCCAGCGTGTCGGGTCCCATGACGGCCGCCGCCGTCCGTACGGAGCGCTCAGGGCCGACGCGCAGCGCCAGGTAGGTGAGCAGTTGGGCGATGTCGAGCCTGAGCAGCAGGTCACCGGCTGCGATCTCGCCGCTGCGCGCGTCGGTCAGCACGACGCGGCCCGCCCGGTCGAGGTGGATGCTGTCGCCGGTGAGCCGCCGGTGGGCCAGGCGCTGGATCTGCAGCAGCTCCACCTGCTCCCAGATCTGGGCGAGCAGCTCGTCGTCGATCTGCTCGTCGGGCACCTCGTCGAGGGGGCGGGTCTCGATGTGCTCGTACGCGAGCATCGCGGCCTCCGTGCCGATCTCGCTGGTGCCGAGCAGCCTGGGGGTGCTCGCGCCGGCCGCCTGGGCCGCGTACGCCATGAGCGCCTCGCGCTCCAGCTCCGCCCGGAGCGACCTGATGGCCCGTCGCCTGGTCTCGGAGTTGAGCCGGATGCGCCGCCACAGCCGGTACGGCAACCCGGCCACCTGCCGGTCGCGGTCGAGCACGGTGACGTCGAGGCTGGTGCCGTCCTTGAGCCCGATGGCGTAGCGGCGGCTGCCCTGGTGGTCGTCCTCGATGCGGCGGGCCGAGACCACCGCGAACGACAGCTTGCGCAGCGCGGCCACCAGGGCGCTGCCCGCCGGCCTGGTGTTGGGGCTGCCGACGCCGTAGAGGGTGGCGTAGCCGATGACCATGCCGACCAGCACCGTGACGATGGCGCTCGGGATCGTGATCTGCCGGCCGGAGAAGAAGGCGAGGACGTAGAGGGCGATCGTGGTCCACATCAGCATGCGCCAGGTGGGGCGGCGCGAGATGCGGACGGCGGTGGCGTACGCGACCACCGAGGTGAGCAGCGTGTTCACCGGCTCGATCGTCCGGTCGCCGGTCAGCAGCACGCGCAGGTCCTCGGCGTTGCCGGCGACCAGCCACTGCCCGAGCAGGAACGACCCGGCCATGCCGATGATCGCGGCGATCAGCCCTTCGGCTACGCGCAGCCCGTCGCGGTGGAAGACCCGTTCGACGGCGAAGGCCGCGGGCACGATGAGCACGGCCGCGCCACCGAGGAACGCGGCGATCCTGCTGAGCAGCGGTACGAGCTGCGCGCCCTCCTTGACGTCGGCCTCCAGGCCGATGAGCGTCTGCTTGGCGACCAGCGCGAGCAGCACGACCGCGCCGAGCACGATGAGCGTGGCGAAGAAGCGCAGCAGGTCGGAGGGGCGGCGAAGACGCTGGGGCAACAGCGGCTCTACAACGTAGACGTCGCTGTCCGTGCGTGACTCATCCACGGCTGGATCCCCCTCGAGGTCCTCCGTGTCATCTCGTTCCCTGATTTCGGCCACCGACAGCGATTCTGCACCTTCCCGGCCGGACCGTGCGATCTCTAGGCTTCCAGTGTCCTCAATCGCCCCCGCAATCGTCGCACCGGGCAGGCTACACGCATTTCCGCGTCTGCCGTCATTCCAGGTGCGGGACGTAGTCTGTGTCCCATGTCGGGTGAATTGAGGGTTTTGGGGGCGTGTCCGCTGGACTGCCCGGATGGCTGCTCCTGGGTGGTCACCGTGGAGAACGGCAGGGCCGCCAAGCTCCGCGGCAACCCCGACCACCCGTACACCAGGGGCGCCCTGTGCGTGAAGGTCAACCGTTACCTCGAGCACACCCGGGCGGACGACCGCATCCTGCACCCCATGCGCCGCATCGGCCCCAAGGGCTCCGGCCAGTTCGAGCGCATCACCTGGGACGAGGCGCTCGACGAGATCTCGGTGCGGCTGCGCGGCATCGTCGAGGAGCACGGCGGGGAGGCCATCTGGCCGTACCTGGGCACCGGCACGCTCGGCTACCTGCAGGGCTGCGAGGGCGTGGCCGGGCGGCGGTTCTGGAACATGCTGGGCGCCTCCAAGCACTGGCTCAACATCTGCTCGGCGGCCGGCAGCAGCGGCCTGATGCGGACGAACGGCACCCCGGGCGGCATGGACCCCGAGAACTTCGCGCTGGCGAAGCTGATCCTGCTCTGGGGCACGAACACGCTGACCAGCGGCCACCACCTGTGGAAGTTCATCCAGGACGCTCGGGCGGACGGCGCACACGTCGTCGCCATCGACCCGATCCGCACCAGGACGGCCGACCAGGCCGACGAGTTCCTGGCGATCAGGCCGGGCACGGACGCGGCGCTCGCGCTCGGGCTGCTCAACGTCGTGCTGGCGGAGAACGCGCAGGATGAGGAGTTCCTGGCCGAGCACACCGAGGGCTGGGAGGACTTCCGCCAGGAAATCCTGAAATATCCGGTCGAGACTGTGGCTGAAATCACCGGCATCCCCGCCTCCGCCATCCACAGCCTGGGGATACGGCTCGCCCACACCCGCCCGACCGCCATCCGCGCCACGCAGGGCCTCCAGCGGCACCAGGGCGGCGGCACCGCGCTGCGCACGCTCGCCTCGATCCCCGGCGTCACCGGCGACTGGCGCCACCCCGGCGGCGGCATCGCGTACTCCACCAGCGGCCACGTGCACTTCGACATCGACACCCGCGACGACCTGCTGGCCAAGCCCGTCCGCACGCTCGTCATGACCAAGCTGGGGTCCCAGCTCGACGACGTGAAATGCCTGTGGGTGTACGCGGCCAACCCGGCGGGCTCGAGCCCCGACGCGAACGCGATCAGGCGGCAGCTCGCCCGCGAGGACCTGTTCACGGTGGTCATGGAGCAGTTCCCGACCGACACCGTGGACTACGCCGACATCGTGCTCCCCGCGACCATGCAGACCGAGCACCAGGACCTGCACGCCGGATACGGGCACCTCTACCTGCTCTGGAACGAGCCCGCCGAGCCTTCGCCCGGCGAGTGCCTGTCCACCACGGAGACGTTCCGGCGGCTGGCGGCGCACATGGGGATGACCGAGCCGTCGCTGTTCGACTCGGACCTGGAGCTGGCCGAGCAGCTGCTGTCGAGCGGGCACCCGTCGTTGGAGGGCATCACGCTGGATCGGCTGCGCAAGGAGGGCTGGGTGCGGATGAACTACCCCGAGCCCTTCACGCCGTTCGCCGAGGGCTTCCCGACGCGGTCGGGCAGGATGCGCTTCCCGCAGGCGGGCAAGGCGTACACGCCGTCCCACACGGCCGGCGCGAGGGGCGGCTCGCCGTACCCGCTGGCGCTGGTCACGCCCGCGTCGCACACGTTCCTCAACACGACCTTCGGCAACAACCCGGAGCTGCGTCGCCGCGCCAAGGACCCGGTGGTGCTGGTCAACCCGGCCGACGCGGCGGCCCGGGGGCTGGTGGCCGGTCAGCGGGTACGCGTGCACAACGACGGCGGCGAGTTCCTGGCGGACGTGGAGATCAGCGACCGCGTGGCGGCCGGGGTGGTGGCCTCGCCGAAGGGGCGCTGGCCGAAGCTGACCCCCGGCGGCGCCAACCCGAACGCGGTCGTGGCCGAGCGGGACGGGGACATGGGCATGGGGCCGGGCTTCCACGACAACCTGGTCGAGATCAGCCCTTGTGCCGGTCCATGAACGCCACTATCAGGTCGAGCACGTCCTTCCCGTGAGGACTGGCGAACAGGGCCGAGGCGTGCAGGCTCTCCCCCGGGATGACCATGGTCTGGTTGTCGGGGGCCTTCGTGGCGGCGGCGTGCGCACTGGCCAGGTCGTCGGCGCCGCCGTACCCGTCGTTCGCGGAGCCGATCTGCAGGAGCGGGACGGTCAGCCTGGCCGCGTTCTCCGCGCTGATCTCGCCTGAGACGGCCACCACACCGGCCACTTTCGAGCCGAGCCGCAGGGCGGCGGGGACGGCGGTGGTGGCGCCGATCGAGCCGCCGACCAGGAAGATCCGCTTGACGCCCGGCTCCTTGGCCAGTCGCCCGGCCATCGCGACGGCGCCGTCCTCGGGGAGGATGGCGGAGGTCCTGGCGTACAGCAGGACGCGGTAGCCGGCGGCCACGAGGCGGTCCGACAGGGGCCGCCACGTGCACACGTTGCCCCGGCGCTCATAGGTGATGACCACGCCCACCGGGCCGTCGCCGGTGATCACGCCGGGCAGATCGCCGTCGTGCTTGAAGATCTTGCCGTCCGCCTCGGTGAAGCACCCGGAGACGTTCGGCCCCGTGGGAATCGGGGCCGACGTCGTCGCCTCGGGAACCGGGGCCGGACTCGTCGCCGCGGGGGCCGTGCTCGGGCCGGGCGCCGCGGCACCGGTGCTGGCCGCGCCCCCGCAGGCCGTCAGCACTCCCACCATGAGCCCCACCACACCTACCAACGCGCGCATGGCCGCCCTTTCCGCTCAACTATGTCAGAACTGACATAGTTGTAGGAGCACCATATCCTTGGGCGAACCATGACCTCAACGCTGGGATTCGCGATCCTCGCCGTGCTGGCGCGCGGCGAGCGCACGGGGTACGACCTCGCCGCGGCCATGCGGCGGCCCGTCGGCTACTTCTGGACGGCCGGGCACAGCCAGATCCACGCCGAGCTGCAGAAGCTGCGGGCCGGGGGGCTGGTCGGGTTCGAGGCCGAGCACGGGCCGGGCCCGCAGGGCAGGAAGGTCTACCACCTGACCGCCGAGGGCCAGGCGGCGCTGCGGGAATGGGTCACCGAGCCGCCCCGGGAGCGGCCGGAGCGCGACGAGCTGGTGCTGAAGACGTACGCGTCGTGGCTGGCCGAGCCGGAGCTGGTCAGGCGGATGTTCGCCGACCAGCTCGCCGCGCACGAGGAGCGGCTGGCCGAGTACGAGCGGCAGGAGGCGTCATTCGACGGGCCACCCGCCTTCGGCGATCCCCGGTTCGGCAACTACGCCACGTTGCGCTGCGGGCTGAGCTACGAGCGGCACCGGGCCAACTGGTGCCGCTGGATGCTGGATCAGCTCAGCGAGAGCTTGTAGCCCTCGTGGGAGGCCGTGAAGCCGAGGTTGTCGTAGAAGCGGTGCGCGTCCGTACGTGACTTGTCGGAGGTGAGCTGCACGACGGCGCAGCCGCGCTCCCGGGCCCGGTCGACGGCCCACTTGATCATCCGGCCGCCGAGGCCCTGGCCGCGGGCGGCGGCGGCGACCCTGACGGCCTCGATCTGGCACCGCTCGGCGCCCAGCCGCGACAGCCCGGCCAGGTACGTGAGCTGCATCGTGCCCACCACCTCGCCGTCCTGCTCGGCCACGATCAACTCGTCGTACGGGTTGGCGTCGATCCGCTCGAACGCCGCCAGGTAGCGCTCGTCGCCGGGGTCGCCCTCGCGCGTGGCGCCGAGATGGTCGTCGGCCAGCATCGCCACGATCGCGGGCACATCCTCCTTGCGGGCTTCGCGGAAGAGCACTTTCTCACTTTGCTGCATGTCCGAATGATGTCAGGGATGGCTCAGGGTCCGTCCCCGATGCCCCCAAGGGGGCCGAAAAGGCACCATGAGTGACATGAACGAAATCAGCCGACGAGATGAAGTCTCGCTGTCGGGTGCCGCGCTCCGCGGCGCCCCCTGGAAGGCCGCCGCCGTCGGTGGCGGCGCCGTGGCCGCGACCAGCTTCGGTCTGGGCGTGCTCACGGGCGGTGGCGACCTGGTGTGGGCGCTGGGCCTGGGCATCAGCCTGTTCGCCCTGATCGCCGCGATCGGCGCGGTCTCCAAGCCGCACGAGGGCGACCGGGTGACCCGCCAGGCCCGCCTCTGGTCGCTGAAGCACCCGTGGAAGTTCGCGCTGCTGCCCGCGGCCATCGCGGCCGTGCTGGACTACCCGGTGCAGCTCGTGCTCGACAACGAAGGGGTGTTCGGCTCCGGTGTGCAGGCCCTGTGGCACGGCGCGCTGGTCTACCTGATCGCCGGCATCATGACCCTCACCATGCGGGGCCGCGCCGATTCCGCCCGGTGAGCTCAGCCCTGCGCCTCCCGCTCCGCCTGGCTCCGGCACACGCAGAACTCGTTGCCCTCCGGGTCGAGCATCGTCACCCAGCCGGTGCCGTCGGGCTGCCGCAGGTCGTCGTGGACGGTCGCGCCCAGCCCGATCAGCCGCTCGACCTCCTGGTCGCGGGTCCTGCCCTCGGTGCCGTTGACGTCGAGGTGGATCCGGTTCTTCACGGTCTTACCCTCGGGCACGCGGATGAACAGCAGGAACGGGTCCTGCTTGGTACGCAGCATGACCTCGTCGTCGCCCGGCTTGTCACCCTCGCCGAGCGGCAGCCCGGTGGCCTTGCTCCACCAGGTGGCGATCTCGTACGGGTCGGCGGCGTCGATGGTCACGGCATGAATTTCGATCACCCGGACACCCAACCCGTGACGAGCCGAAACGTCAAGGTCAGGCGAGCACCCGCAGGCCGATGACCCCCGCCAGGATCAGCGCGATCGAGACGATGCGCGCCGGCGAGACCCCGTCCCCCATGGCGATCATGCCCAGCACCGCGGTGCCCGCCGCGCCGACGCCGGTCCAGACGGCGTACGCGGTGCCGACCTCGAGGGTCTTGAGCGCGTACGAGAGCAGGCCGAAGCTCAGCACGGCCATGACGAGGAACGACAGGGTCCACCACAGATTGCCGAACCCGTTGCTGAGCTTGAGCGAAAGGGCCATGACGACTTCGAAGACGCCGGCCAGCACGAGGACGATCCACGCCATGATCAGAACTCCCTTGGGACGAGACATCAGCGCGTGCGTCGTCTTGGCGTTCCGGGTACGGCGCGTCTCGTCCGGGAGCTGTCAGCTCATGAGCAAGAACGCGGCCCTCGACGGGATCATTCCCACCAGATGGTGACCCATCGGTCGCGCGGCAACGGCCACATGCCCAGCTCCATCACCGTGGCCGCCACCTCATCCGCCCTGGACGGGTCGAGGCACACCCTGCGGCACGCGCTGGCCGCCAGGTCCTCCAGCGAGGTGAATCGTTCCAGGGGAGCTTCCCGTTCCTCCACCTGCACCGGGTAGCCGAGCGCCGCGGCCAGGGCCACGCAGTCCTCGGCGATGGGCCGGACCGGCCGGTCCACCCCGTGGAAGTGCTGCCACAGCGGCGCCATCCAGCTCATGGGATGGCGGTGCGTGAGCTCCAGCACCACCCGCCCCTGCGTGCGCTCGTCGAGGGCCCGCAGGAAGTCGGCCAGGTCGAGGACGTTGTAGATCACGTGGGCGGCGACGGTGACGTCCACCACGGGCACCCGCCCGGCCACGTCGGGCCAGCGCCCCTCGATCGCCGTGACCGGCACGCCGAGCTTCTCCGCCCGGGCGGTCAGCCCCTCCAGCATCGACGCCGAGGTGTCCACCGCGTAGAGGTGGCCGATGCGCTCGTGCAGCGGCAGGGACGAGGCGCCGGGGCCCGAGCCCACGTCGAGCAGCGTGCCCTTGTCGGGCAGCGCCTCCGAGAGCCGGGACATGGTGGGGCCGTCGTCGGGCTCGGCCAGCGCCCTGTCGGTACGGGTGCCGAACCGCTCGGGCGAGTGACTCCAGGGGTCGGCAGAAACCTTGGCCATGATCTCGTCGGGAATGGCCCAGGATTCCAGGCGCTCTCGCCATCTCGCGGCGAGTTCTTCGGCGTCCATGGAGACGAGCATGCCACGCATACCTGGGGTTACCCGCGGGTAGCATTGCAGAGTAAGGTTACTCGCCAGTACGAATACCCCTCGGTTCAAGGAGATCGACCCCATGGGCCACTACAAGAGCAACGTGCGAGACCTGGAATTCAACCTCTTCGAGGTGTTCGGGCGACGCGAGATCCTCGGCACAGGGCCCTTTGCGGACGTGGACGAGGAGGTCGCCCGGGGCATCCTTGACGAGGTCAACAGGCTGGCCTCCGGCGTCCTGGCCGACTCCTTCGAGGAGGGCGACAGGAACCCGCCGGTGTTCGACGCGGCGACCAGCTCCGTGAAGGTGCCCGAGGGCTTCAAGAAGTCCTACAAGGCGCTGGTGGACGGCGGCTGGGCCAACCTCGACCTGCCCCCCGAGCTGGGCGGCCCCGGCATCCCGAGGAGCCTGGCCTGGGCCACGGCCGAGATGGTGCTGGGCGCGAACCCGGCGCTGTACATGTACGCCGCGGGCCCCAACTTCGCCTACACGCTGTGGAAGGTCGGCACGCCGGAGCAGAAGCGCTTCGCCGAGCTGGCCATCGAACGCGAATGGGGCGCCACGATGGTCCTCACCGAGCCGGACGCCGGCTCCGACGTGGGCGCCGGGCGGGCCAAGGCGGTGCGCCAGGAGGACGGCAGCTGGCACATCGAAGGCGTCAAGCGCTTCATCACCAGCGCCGAGCACGACATGACCGAGAACATCTTCCACCTCGTGCTGGCCCGCCCCGAGGGCCACGGCCCCGGCACCAAGGGGCTGTCGATGTTCCTGGTGCCGAAGTTCCACGTGAATCTCGAGACCGGCGAGCTGGGCGAGCGCAACGGCGTCTACGTCACCAACGTCGAGAAGAAGATGGGGCTCAAGGTCTCCACGACGTGCGAGCTGACGTTCGGCGACAAGCACCCGGCCGTCGGCTGGCTGGTGGGCGACGTCCATGAGGGCATCAGGCAGATGTTCATGGTCATCGAGCACGCCCGCATGATGGTCGGCACCAAGGCCATCGCCACGCTCTCCACCGGCTACCTGAACGCGCTGGAGTACGCCAAGTCGCGCCTGCAGGGCGCGGACCTGACCCGGATGGCCGACAAGGCCGCCCCGCGGGTCTCCGTCACCCACCACCCCGACGTGCGGCGCGAGCTCATGCTGCAGAAGTCGTACGCCGAGGGCATGCGGGCCCTGGTGCTCTACACCGCCACGTTCCAGGACACCCTCCTGGTCGACCCCGACGACCGGCACGCCAGCGAGATGAACGACCTGCTGCTGCCCATCGTCAAGGGCGTCGGCTCCGAGCGGTCGTACGAGCTGCTCTCCCGCTCGCTGCAAACCCTCGGCGGCTCGGGCTACCTGCAGGACTACCCGATCGAGCAGTACATCCGGGACGCCAAGATCGACTCCCTCTACGAGGGCACGACCGCGATCCAGGGCCTGGACCTGTTCTTCCGGAAGATCCTGCGCAACCAGGGCGCGGCGGTCGGGTCACTGCTGGCCGAGATCGGCGAGTTCGCCGGCTCGGAGGCGGGCAACGGCCGGCTCAAGGAGGAGCGCAAGCTCCTCGCGGAGGCCGCCGCCGAGGTCAAGGCCATGGGCGACACCATGGCGGGCTGGGCGCTGGGCTCGCTGGAGGCGCCGGCCGAGGTGTACAAGGTCGGGCTGAACACCACCCGGCTCCTGCTCGCGCTGGGCGACCTGGTGATCGGCTGGCTGCTGCTGCGGCAGGCCGAGGTGGCGCTGGCCAGGCTGGCCGACGGCGAGGACCCGTTCTACCTGGGCAAGGTGGCCGCGGCCTCGTTCTTCGCCAAGACGGTCCTGCCGCGGCTGGCAACGGAGCGCCGGATCGTGGACTCCACCGGGCAGGAGCTCATGGAGCTCCCCGAGGAGGCCTTCTAAACCGTGGGGGCGGGGGTGCTTCGAGGGAGTACGGTCGCGGCATGAGCTCGACTTCTCACGATCACCCCCTTCCTCCGCCCCGGGTCGAAGAGGTGTCCGAGGGCGTCTTCGCCTACATCCAGCCCGACGGGAGCTGGTGGATCAACAACACCGGCTTCCTGGCCGGCCGGCGCGGCGTGATCTGCGTCGACGCCTGCTCGACCGAGCGCCGTACGCGGGCCTTCCGCGAGGCCATCGGCACGGTCACCGACCGGCCGATCACCACGCTGGTCAACACCCACCACCACGGCGACCACACGTTCGGCAACTGGCTCTTTCCCGAGGCCACGATCGTCGGGCACGAGGGCGTGCGGGAGCAGATCCTGGTCGACGGCGTCCCCACCTACCGCGCCGCGTGGTCGCCCGAGGTGGAGTGGGGCGAGATGGAGGTGGCGCCGCCGTTCCTCACCTTCACCGACCGGATCACCCTGCACTCCGACGACCTGCGGTGCGAGGTGAGACACGTGGGCCACGCCGCGCACACGACGAACGACTCGTACGTGTGGATCCCCGAGCGGCGGCTGCTGTTCTCGGGCGACCTCGTCTTCAACGGCGGCACCCCCTTCGTCCTGATGGGCTCGGTCGCCGGGGCGCTGGACGCGCTCGACCAGCTCAGGGCGCTGGGGGCGGAGACCGTCGTGCCGGGCCACGGCGGGGTGTGCGGGCCGGAGGCGTACGACCGGATCGAGGGTTACCTGCGGTTCGTGCAGGAGACCGCGGTGCGGGGCCGGGCGGCGGGTCTGTCTCCGCTGGAGGCGGCCAGGGAGGCCGACCTGGGCGAGTGGGGCGGGTTGCTGGACTCCGAGCGCATCGTGGGCAACCTGCACCGCGCCTACGCCGAGCTCGACGGACAGCCGCTGGGCGCGCCGATCGACCTGGCCACCGCCGTGTTGGACATGATCACCTACAACGGCGGCAAGCCTTTGTCCTGCCTCGCCTGAGATGTTACGGGTGTGATCTTCTGTACCCGGGTATGACCGTGGCTGTACTCGCCGTTTGCCTGGAGGTCGTCATGGGTGTCGGGGTAAGCATCTTCTTCCTCACGCTTGGCGCCATCCTGAGATTCGCGATCGAGCCCGACGTGTTCGGCAAGGCCGTCCACATGGACGTCGTCGGGCTCATCTTCATGATCGTCGGTGGCGTGGGAGTGGTGCTGAGCGTCGTGCTGGCCCCCAGGAGGGGGCGCACCTCCGAGGGCCGGCTGATGCACCGCGAGAACAACCCGCCGGAGATCTAGAGGCTGAGCTGCACCGCGGCCCGGGAGGCCAGGATCGGCCTGATGTGCTCCACGATCACCGCCTGATGCTGCGGGTGGTCGCGGTAGACCAGGTAGTCGTCGACGTCGTCGAAGTCGGCCACCACCGCGTAGTCGTGGTTGCCCTGGTTGATGCCCGCGTCCGGGCCCACGGTGTACGAGCGGAGCTGCGGGATGATGCCGGGCAGCTTGCCCAGCTCGGTGGTCACCGTCTCCTTCTGCTCGTCGGTCGCGGCCTCGGTCCAGGTGAACAACACGATGTGGCGAATCATGCGATCAGGTGTATCAGATCGCGACGGCGTGACTCTGTACGGGATGGGTGCGGGTGTCCCCGGCCTACGGCGATCGCCGGGGGAGGGGTCCTCCCGGCGGTCGCCGTAGGCTTTCCCGGCTAGCTCCAGGCCAGCATGTGCAGCGGGTCCTCCAGCATGTCGCCGACGTCGCGCAGGAACATCGAGCCCAGCTCGCCGTCCACGATGCGGTGGTCGAACGACAGGGCCAGGGTGGTCACCTTGCGCACCGCCAGCTCGCCGTCCACCACCCACGGCATGTCCCTGATCTGGCCGATGGCGAGGATGGCGGCCTCGCCGGGGTTCAGGATCGGGGTGCCGGCGTCGACGCCGAAGACGCCGACGTTGGTGATGGTGAAGGTGCCGCCGGCCATCTCGGCCGGCTGGGTGCGGCCCGCCCTGGCGGTCTCCGTGAGCTCGGCCAGCCGCCCGGCCAGCTCGGGGAGCGACAGGGTGTGGGCGTCCTTGACGTTGGGCACGACGAGGCCGCGGGGGGTGGCGGCGGCTATCCCCAGGTTCACGTAGCGCTTGAGCACGATCTCCTGCGCCGCCTCGTCCCACGACGAGTTGATCATCGGGTGGCGTTTGACGGCGGTGAGGACCGCCTTGGCCACCAGCAGCAGCGGGGACACCTTGACGTCCGCGAAGTCCCGGAAGGTGCGCAGGCGCTGCACCGTCTCCATGGTGTTCGTCACGTCGAGCTGGAGGAACTCGGTGACGTGCGGAGCGGTGAAGGCGCTGGCGACCATGGCCTGGGCGGTCATCTTGCGCACACCCTTGACGGGGATGCGCTCCTCCGGCCGCTCGGCCGCCGCCACCTCGGCGACCGGGGCCGCCCCGGCCTCCGCAGCGGCGTGGACGTCCTCGCGGGTGATCGAGCCCTCGGGGCCGGTGCCGGCGAGGGTGGACAGGTCGACGCCGAGATCCCTGGCCAGCTTCCGTACGGGTGGCTTGGCGAGGACGCCGACCCGGCCGGCCGGCGGCGCGACAGGGGCAGGAGCAGGGGCAGGGGCAGGGCCGCCGGCCACCTCCACGCGGGAGGGGTTGGCCACCGGGTTCGCCGGGAGGCCGGGAGCCTGGGGCTTGCGGGGGCGGCGCTTGGTGGCGCCGGTCTTGACGCCGTAGCCGACCAGGACCGCCTGGCGCTCCTCCTTGGGCGCCGGGCTGCCGTGGGCCCCGGGCTCGACGGCGCCCTCCGCCGGAGGCGTGGGCACCATGTCCTCGGCCAGGGCCTTGGTCTCCTCCGAGACGGGAGCGGCGCCCTCGGAGGTCTCGACGGCGATGATGGGGGCGCCGACGTCGACCGTCTGGCCCGCCTCGGCCAGCAGGTCCGCGACCACCCCGTCCCAGGGGATCGGGAGCTCGACGATCGACTTGGCCGTCTCGATCTCGACGACGATCTGGTTGACCTTGACCGCGTCACCCGCCTCGACGTGCCAGCGGACGACCTCGGCCTCCGTCAGTCCTTCGCCGACGTCGGGGAGCTTGAACTCGCGTCGCATGAGAACCCCCCTCAGTACCCGAAGGCCCGGTCGACGGCGTCGAGCACCCGGTCCAGATCGGGCAGGTAGTGCTCCTCCAGCTTCGACGGCGGGTAGGGGGTGGAGAAGCCGCCGACCCTGAGCACCGGCGACTCCAGGTGGTAGAAGCACTGCTCCGTGATCCTGGCCGCCAGCTCGGCCCCGAAACCGCTGTTGACGGGGGCCTCGTGGACGACCACCACCCGCCCGGTACGGCGCGCGGAGTCCATCACGGCCGGCTCGTCCAGCGGGTTGAGCGAGCGCAGGTCGATCACCTCCAGCGAACGGCCGTCTTCCTCGGCGGCCGTGGCGGCCTCCAGGCACGTCTTGACCATGGGGCCGTAGGCCAGCAGCGTGACGTCGGACCCGGGCCGCACGACCCGGGCCGCGTGCAGCGGCGGCCACCAGTCGGTGGAGCCGGTGTCGATGTCGGCCTTCTCCCAGTAACGCCGCTTGGGCTCGAAGAAGATCACCGGATCGTCGCTGCGGATGGCCTGCTGGATCATGGTGTACGCGTCCGCCGGGTTGGAGCAGGACACGACGCGCAGGCCGGCCGTGTGGGTGAAGTACGCCTCGGGCGACTCGCTGTGGTGCTCGACCGCGCCGATGCCGCCGCCGCACGGGATGCGTACGACGACCGGGAGCTTGATCGCACCGAGCGAGCGCATCGGCATCTTGGCGAGCTGCGTGATGATCTGGTCGGCGGCCGGGAAGACGAACCCGTCGAACTGGATCTCGCACACCGGCCGGTAGCCGCGCAGCGCCAGCCCGATCGCGGTGCCGATGATGCCCGACTCGGCCAGCGGCGTGTCGATGACGCGGTCCTCGCCGAAGTCCTTCTGCAGGCCGTCGGTGACCCGGAAGACGCCGCCCAGCTTGCCGACGTCCTCGCCCATGATGAGGACCTTGGAGTCGTCCTCCATGGCCTTGCGCATGCCCTCGTTGAGCGCCTTGGACAAGCTCATCACGGTCATTTGGCGAACCCCTCCAAGTAAGCGGCGTACTGGGCGCGCTCCTGGTCCATCAGGGCGTGGGGCTCGCGGTAGACGTGGTCGAAGATGTCGAGCGGCTGGGGGTCGGGCATGGCCAGGCAGCGCCTGCGCAGGTCGGCCCCGAGTTGGTCGGCCTCGGCGTCGACGGAGTCGAAGAACGACGGGTCGGCGTGCTCGTTCTTGAACAGGTACGACCTGACCCGCTCGATCGGGTCCTTGAGCTTCCACGCCTCCAGCTCGCTGGCCACGCGGTAGCGCGTCGGGTCGTCGGTGGTGGTGTGGGCGCCCATCCGGTACGTGAACGCCTCGATGAGCGTCGGCCCCTGACCGGTGCGGGCGGCCTCCAGCGCCTTCCTGGTCACGGCCAGGCAGGCGAACACGTCGTTGCCGTCCACCCTGATCCCCGGGAAGCCGAAGCCGGAGGCGCGCCGGTAGAGGGGGATGCGGGTCTGCTTCTCCAGGGGCTCGGAGATGGCCCACTGGTTGTTCTGGCAGAAGAACACGATCGGCGCGTTGAACACGCTGGCCCAGATGAACGACTCGTTCACGTCGCCCTGCGAGGTGGCGCCGTCGCCGAAGTAGACGATCGTGGCGGCGCTGGCGTCGTCGCGCTGGATGCCCATCGCGTAGCCGACCGCGTGGAGGGTCTGGCTGCCGATCACGATCGTGTACAGGTGGAAGTTGTGTTCCTTGGGGTCCCAGCCGCCGTGGTTCACGCCTCTGAACAGGCCCAGCAGCTTCACCGGATCGACGTCGCGGCACCACGCCACGCCGTGCTCGCGGTAGGTGGGGAAGGCCATGTCGGAGTCGGTCAATGCGCGGCCCGAGCCGATCTGGGCCGCCTCCTGGCCCAGCAGCGAGGCCCAGATGCCCAGCTCGCCCTGGCGTTGCAGCGCCACGGCCTCCAGGTCGATGCGCCGTACGAGGACCAGGTCGCGGTAGAGCGACCGGACCTCCTCATCGGTCAGGTCGATGTCGTAGTCGGGGTGCTCAACCCGCTCGCCCTCGGGGGTGAGCAACTGGACGAGCTCCGGAGGTGCGTCTGCAGCACCACGAGAGGCTTCGGCTGTCACGAGGCCTCCTTCGTCGGCCTCGTGACAGAGGTGCTGTGTTCATTGATGACCTCGACAAGCTCGGTCATGAGCCACTCCTGTTGCGGTCGTCAGGGCAGGTCTTCGATGGGGTTGCCACCTTTGAGGCCCGCCTTCCAAGCGATGAACCATCTGGTGGTGGTTCGTACGCGTTTGGGGACATCGTGGCAGACGTCACAGCCCTGCGCGCAAGCCCCATGCCCTCCCCGTTCCCGTTGTGTCGACAGCCACACGCGCCGGTAGGCTGTGCTTCCCAGTCACCCACCGCATCCAGGAGGAACGCAGTGGCCCGCGTCATCGTGGACGTCATGTTGAAGCCCGAGATCCTCGACCCACAGGGCCAGGCGATCGCCAGGGCACTGCCCAGGCTCGGCTTCTCCGGCGTCTCGGCCGTGCGCCAGGGCAAGCGCTTCGAGGTCGAGCTCGACGGCCCGGCCGACGAGGCCGCGCTGGAGGAGATCCGCAAGATGGCCGAGACCCTGCTCGCCAACACGGTGATCGAGGACTACAGCGTCCGGGTTGAGGATTAGGGGAGATTTGCCGCCCGGATTCCCCCCTGGCCGGTTAAAGCGGGGTTCGGAGGCGGCACAATGCCACGGGCGTGCCAACAGTAAATAACAACAACGTGATTTTGCGGTTAGCCCCGTTTTCACAGGGAAACCTACTCCAGGTGACGGTCTGGCGCCCGGAGGAGTCCGGTGGATATTGAGTTCTCGTTGGCACTGCCTCGGGATGCGATCGGCATTCCGATGGTCAGGCGAGTGCTGGGCGATGCCATGCGTTCACTCAACGTGAGTGAGACGTGTATCGCGGACATGCTCCTCGCCGTCTCCGAGGCGTGCTCCAACGCGGTGCGGCACGGGGGTCCTGCCAACCGCTACGAAGTGAGCGCGGCGATCGGCTACGGTCGCTGCGACGTGCGCATCGCGGACAACGGCGACGGGCTGCCGACGATGCCGCCGCACTTCCCTCCACCCGACACGGAGAACGGCCGTGGTCTGCTGATCATGCGCTCCGTGGTGGACGAGATCTCCTTCGGCATCACACCCGGCCGTGGCACCACGGTCCACCTGCGCAAGCACCTCGCCTGGGACGACTCGGCCGACGCCCGTCCCCGCGAGCTGGCGGCAGTCTGACCTGCGCCTTCGCCCGACGCACGAGCCGATGTGGACCACCCGGCAGCACCCGATAATCTGAAGACACCGCCGCAGACCGCCGTCCACCCGAAGAGACGGTGGCGCGTGCGCGCGCATTCCTCGGAGGGGACGACTGTCATGAGCGCTGCCCGTGTGGGCGTAGTCACGTTTCCAGGAACTCTCGACGACCAGGACGCCGCCAGGGCCGTACGCCTCGTGGGCGCGGAGGCGGTGCCGCTGTGGCACGCCGACCACGACCTGAAGGGGGTCGACGCCGTCTTCCTGCCCGGCGGCTTCTCCTACGGCGACTACCTGCGCTGCGGCGCCATCTCCCGGTTCGCGCCGCTGATGGACGAGCTCGTCCCGGCCGCCAGGGCGGGGCTGCCCGTGATCGGCACCTGCAACGGGTTCCAGATCCTCTGCGAGGCCCATCTGCTGCCCGGCGCGCTGACCCGCAACGCCTCGCTCCACTACGTCTGCCGTGACCAGCGGGTCCGGATCGAACAGACGGCCACCCCCTGGACCAGCTCCTTCGAGCCCGGCCAGGAGATCGTGCTGCCCGTCAAGCACGGCGAAGGCCGCTACGTGGCCTCCGAGGACACCCTGGCCGCGCTGGAGTCGGGCGGCCACGTGGTCGTGCGCTACGTCGGCGGCAACCCCAACGGCTCGCTCAACGACATCGCGGGCATCCGTAACGAGGCGGGCAACGTGGTCGGCCTCATGCCGCACCCCGAGCACGCGGTCGAGGACCTGGTCGGCGCGCCCAGCACCGACGGCCTCGGGTTCTTCACCTCCGTCCTCAAGAAGCTGGTGAACGCATGACTGACAGCGTGAAGCGGGCCGGCGAGACGCCCGACGAGCCGATGCCCTTCGCCGAGCTGGGGATGAAGCAGGACGAGTACGACCGGGTCAAGGACATCCTGGGTCGCCGTCCCACCGGCTCCGAGCTGGCCATCTACAGCGTCATGTGGTCCGAGCACTGCTCGTACAAGTCGTCCAAGGTGCACCTCAAGCAGTTCGCCACCAAGGCGCCCAAGTCCGACGCGCTGCTCGTGGGCATGGGTGAGAACGCCGGCGTGGTGGAGATCGGCGACGGCTGGGCGGCGACGTTCAAGATCGAGTCGCACAACCACCCGTCCTACGTCGAGCCGCACCAGGGCGCGGCCACCGGCGTCGGCGGGATCGTCCGCGACATCATGTCGATGGGCGCGCGCCCGATCGCGGTGATGGACGCGCTGCGCTTCGGCGGCGCGGACGCCGTGGACACCCGCCGGGTCCTGCCCGGCGTGGTCGAGGGCATCAGCCACTACGGAAACTGCCTGGGCCTGCCCAACATCGGCGGCGAGGTCGTCTTCGACCCCTGCTACATCGGCAACCCGCTGGTCAACGCCCTGTGCGTGGGCCTGCTCCGCAAGGACCAGATCAAGCTGGCCACCGCGCCCGGCCCGGGCAACAAGGTCGTGCTGTTCGGCGCGTCCACCGGCCCCGACGGCATCGGCGGCGCCTCCGTGCTCGCGTCGGCGACCTTCGAGGACGAGTCGCACGCCAAGCGGCCCGCCGTGCAGGTGGGCGACCCGTTCATGGAGAAGCTGCTCATCGAGTGCTGCCTGGAGCTGTACGCGGCCGACGTGGTCGTCGGCATCCAGGACCTCGGCGCGGCCGGGGTGTCGTGCGCGACGACCGAGCTGGCCGCCAAGGGCACCGGCGGCATGCACGTCGACCTCAACCTCGTACCGCTCCGTGACCCCTCGCTCAGGCCCGAGGAGATCCTCATGAGCGAGTCGCAGGAGCGGATGATGGCCGTGGTCCGGCCCGACGACATCGCGGCCTTCATGGCGATCTGCGACAAGTGGGACGTCCCCGCCACCGTCATCGGCGAGGTCACCGACACCGGCCGCCTGGTCATGACCTGGGACGGCGAGGTCATCGTGGACATCCCGCCGGGCACGGCGGCCGACGACGGGCCCGTCTACGAGCGCCCGTACCACGAGCCGTCCGGGCAGGCCGCGCTCAACGCCGACACGCCCGACCGGCTGGAGCGGCCTGCGGACCTGCGGGCCACGCTGTTCCAGCTCCTCGGCTCGCCCAACCTGGCCTCCAAGGAGTGGGTGACCTCCCAGTACGACCGCTATGTCCGCTCCAACACCGTGCTGGCCCAGCCGGCGGACGCGGGGATGCTGCGGATCTCGGAGGTCATCGCCGGCGCGGAGCCGACGACCAGGGGCATCGCGCTGTCCACCGACGGCAACGGCCGCTACGCCAAGCTCGACCCGTACGCGGGGGCGCAGCTGGCGCTGGCCGAGGCGTACCGGAACGTGGCCGTGACCGGCGCCAAGCCGCTGGCCGTGACCAACTGCCTCAACTTCGGCTCGCCCGAGGACCCCGAGGTCATGTGGCAGTTCGCCGAGGCCGTGCGCGGCCTGGCCGACGCGTGCCGCACCCTGGGCGTGCCGGTGACCGGCGGGAACGTCTCCTTCTACAACCAGACGGGCTCGACGGCCATCCACCCCACGCCGGTCGTGGGCGTGCTGGGCGTCATCGAGGACGTGGCCAAGCGGGTGCCGTCCGGGTTCACCGCCGAAGGGCTGAAGGTCGTGCTGCTCGGCGACACGCACGAGGAGTTCGGCGGCTCGGAGTGGGCGCACGTCGCGCACCGCCACCTGGGCGGGCTGCCGCCCCGGGCCGACCTGCACGCCGAGCAGGCGCTGGCGACCGTGCTGGTGGAGGCCGCCAAGAAGGGGCTGCTGGAGGGCTCGCACGACCTGTCGGACGGCGGGCTGGCCGTCGCGCTGGCGGAGTCGTGCCTGGCGCGGGGCGTCGGGGCCTCGGTGGCGCTGAGCGGGGACGCCTTCACCGACCTGTTCAGCGAGTCGGCCGCGCGGGCGCTGGTCGCGGTGCGGCCGGAGGCCTACGAGGAGTTCGCGTCGCTGTGCGGGCGGCACGAGGTGCCCTGCTACGGGCTCGGCACGACCGGAGGCGCTTCGCTGGTGGTCGAGGGCGTGTTCGAGGTGCCGGTCGAGGAGCTGCGGGAGACGCACTCGGCGGCGCTGCCCGCGCTGTTCGGCTGACGGTCTTCCGGAGGGCCGGTACGGGGTGCCCGTACCGGCCCTCCTTCGCGTGTCAGGCCTTCTTCTGGCCCAGGCAGACGACGTAGACGGTGCCGCTGACGTTGGTGCCGTGGTTAGTGGTGGTGGTCGTCTTCTGGTCGGTGGCGGTGGACGAGTAGGTGTTGTTGCCGTTGTCGTCCTTGGCCACGCTGACCGTCCAGCCGGTGCCGCCGCTGGGCGCGCTGCTCATGACGATGGCGTTCTTGAGGGCGTCGAACGAGAACCCGCCGCCGGTCGTCATGCCGCCCTTGTCGCAACTGGCCGTCGCGGAGCCGGTCGAGTTCAGGGACGCGGTCCTGGTGTAGGAGGTGTAGCTCGCGCCGTCGCCGGAGTCACCCTTCGGGCCCTGCGGCCCCTGGGGACCCTGGGGGCCGCGCGGGCCCTGCTCACCCTGCTCGCCCTGCCTGCCGGGGAGGCCGTCCTTACCGTCCTTGCCGGGGAGGCCGTTCTTACCGTCCTCGCCGTTCTTGCCGGGCAGACCGGTCTTGCCGTCCTCGCCGTTCTTACCGGGGAGGCCGTCCTTGCCGTCCGCGCCCTTCGGACCCTGCGGGCCGTCCGCGCCCTTGAGGCCCTGCGGGCCCTTCGGGCCCATCTCGCCCTTCGGCCCCTGGGGGCCGGCCGGGCCGGTTTCGCCCTTCGCGCCCTGCGCCCCCTGCTGGCCCTGCTGGATGGTCGTCTGGGAGGTGCCGCCGATCAGGATCCGCTCCTCCGTCTTCCGGCACTTCGTGCCGGGGTTGACGATGCGGGCGTACCGCGTCTTCTTGTGCACGCAGGCGTGCACCTCGCCGGCGGCCGACGATGCGGTGGCGACGCCACCGACGGTGAGGAGCGAGGCGGCCAGCGCCCCCACGGCGGCGAGGGTGAGCGTGCGCCCACCGCGAATCTTGTTAGCCACGGCTGTCCTTCCGAACAAGTGATGCTCATGTTGTCCATGAGATTCACGTTTCAATCGTTCCAAGAGATGGCAAGAACTACATAACGTATCCATCACGAAACGGAGGGTTACTGACCAGATTGACGGGATTTGGAGACAGCGGTGAGTAAAACGACGCATTGGCGACGTCGATCTCCGGTGGATAATCGGGTCTGTGTCAACCCCCTACCTGCCTCCGGCCACCCAGCCCGTACGCGGCGTGGTCTGGGGGATCCACCTGGTACTGCCACTGCTGGGGCTCTGGCTGCTGCTGGCCCAGCCCCAGGTCAACGTCATGTGGCACCACAATCTCAGCCACTTCTGGATGATCATCACGGTGGCCGGGATCAACGTGGTCCTCGGCGTGATGATCAGCGAGGCGTCGCGGCGCCGCCAGGACGCCCGGCTGTTCCTCGTGTCCATGGTCTTCCTGAGCAGCGCCGGCTTCTTCTTCATGCACGGCCTGGCCACGCCGGACATCATCCTGCCGATCGGCTCGCTGGGCTTCGACGTGGGCCAGCAGGTGGGGCTCTCCGTTGCCGCGGCGTTCGCGTTCGCCTCGGCGCTGCCGCTGGGCGACGCGGCGGCCAGGAAGGTCCTGGACGCCCAGCACTTCATCCGCGCGGTGCTGTTCGGCTTCATGCTCATCTGGGGCGTCACGTCGCTGGTACCGGGGCTGACGCGGCTCAGCGAGCCGCCGATGGCGTCCCCGGTCGACTGGCTGGCCTGGGCGTCGATCCCCGGCGTCCTGCTGTACGGCGCGGCGAGCGTGATGATGTTCCTGCTGCACCGCAAGCGCCCGTCGGCCATGCTGATCAGCCTGATCACGGCGTACGCGCTGCTGGCCGAGGCCATGATCGCCGGGATGTCGCAGCTCAACTGGCATCTGTCCTGGTGGGAGTGGCACCTGCTGCTCACGCTGGCCTTCGTCTTCGTGGCCTACAGCGCCTACCTGCAGTTCAGGCGGGAGGGGTCGAGCGCGGGCCTGTTCGACTCGGTGACGCTGGCGGCGACCGTGCGGCGCATCCAGCAGGACTACGACAAGGCCCTTGAGGAGCTGGTCGAGCACGTACGGCGGGGCGAGCCGCTGGCCGCGGCCCGGCTGTCGGGCAAGTTCCGGCTGAACGAGAGCCAGGTCGCGGTGCTCGACCGGGCGGGCGAGGCGCTGGCCAACGAGCGCGAGCTGTCCGGGCGGCTGTCCGCCATGGTGGCCGTGAGCGCCCAGACCCGGGTGGGCCTGCCCGAGGACCAGCTCCTGGCCACGGCCCTGGACCGGGTGCGGCAGGCGTACGGCGACGTGAAGATCGGCCTGGTCGCGGAGGGCAGGACGGAGATCGGCTCGCGCGAGTACGAGTTCGCCGACAACGAGCCCATCAGGCGCGACAACCTGCTGGCCTTCCCCCTGACGGTCAAGGGCCACCTGGCGGGCGTGCTGGAGGTGCCCATCGGGCGCACCCAACAGGACGAGGCGCTGGCCGCCACGCTGGCCGGGCAGCTGTCGATCTCGCTGGAGAACGCCCGCCTCTACCAGGAGCTCGACACGCTCTTCCGGCAGTACATGTCGCCCGACGTGGCCAACGCCCTGCTGGCCGACCCGGCGCAGGCCGCGCTGGGCGGCGAGCTGAAGGAGCTGACCGCGCTCTTCGCCGACCTCAAGGGCTTCACGACGTTCTCCGAGAAGGTCACGCCGGGCGAGATCGTCGAGATGCTCAACCGCTACCACACGGCCGCCGTCCCCTGCATCCTCAACAACGGCGGCACGATCGTGCAGTTCGTCGGCGACGCGCTGCTGGCCCTGTTCAACGCGCCCGCAGCCCAGGCGGGCCACGCGCGGGCCGCCTGCAAGGCCGCGCTGGAGATGCAGCGGGCCGCCGCCGAGGTGGCCGAGGAGATGGCGTGGAAGCGGGTGGACGACGTCCCGTGGCCGACGTTCAGGGTGGGCGTCAACACCGGTCCCGCGCTGGTCGGCAACATCGGCAGCCCGGAGCTGCGCGGCTTCAACGCGATGGGCGACTGCGTGAACGTGGCCGCCAGGCTCGAGGGCATCGCCGAGCCGGGCACGGTCGTCATCGGCGAGACGACGCTCCGGCAACTGGGACGTGGCGCGTCGGTGAACCCTCTGGGCCCGCTCAACCTCAAGGGCAAGGAAGAGCTCGTCAATGCGTATGTTCTGACTGATTTGCAATAGAAGGGTGACTCCCGTACCGCCATAATCGGGCGCATGGAGCCAGAGTCCGGCGAGTTTCTGTCCATGCTCACCGAGGAGGAGGTCGCGGCCCTGCGCGCGGCCGGTCGCCCGCGACGCTGGGATCGCGGCACGACCGTGATCAACGAGGGTGACACGTCCGACTGGGTCCTCGTGCTGACGGAGGGCCGGGTCAAGTGCTCGTCGCACACGAGCGCCGGCACCGAGGTGGTGCTGGCCGTGCGCGGCCCCGGCGCGCTGCTCGGGGAGATGTCGGCCATCGACGGATCACCCCGCTCGGCCACGGTGACCGCGCTGGAGCCGATCGCGGGCATCGTGGTGCGGGACTTCTCGTCGTTCCTGGAGTCCCACGGACGCATCGCCGTGCTGCTCATGCAGCTCGTCACCGGCAGGCTGCGGGACGCGGACAGGAAGCGCATCGAGTACGGCGCGTTCGACACCACGGGCCGGGTCGCGACGCGCCTGCTGGAACTCGCCGACCGCTACGGCGAGAAGACCAACAGCGGGGTACGCGTGGCGCTGCCCCTGTCGCAGGACGAGCTGGCCGGCTGGACGGGCGCCTCCCGCGAGGCGGTCAGCAAGGCGCTGCGCACACTGCGCGACCGGGGGCTCATCGAGACCGGGCGGCGGCGGGTGGTCATCCACGACCTCGACGGCCTGCGCAAGAGGGCCCGCTAGATCCCGCCCGCCAGATCCCGTACGTACGCCGTACGTCATAGTGGAGGGCATGGTCGCGGTCATTCCTCACGACGCCAGCCGCTTACGCTACGCCTGGCAGGTCTGCGCGGTCACCAGCCTGGGGCTGGTCCTCATCGGCATCGCCGGCAGCACGCTCAACGTCGCGCTCCCGACGGTCGTACGGCACTTCCACGCCAACGCCCTGGAGTCGGGGTGGATCCTCCTGGCATTCCTGCTGGTGAACACCGCGAGCCTGGTCTTCTTCGGCCGGGTGGCGGACCTGCTGGGCAGGCGGGAGGTCTACCTGACGGGGTTCGCGATCTTCACGGTGGCCTCGCTGCTGGCCGGGCTGTCGCCGAGCGTGTGGTTCCTGATCGCGATGCGCGTGCTGCAGGCGATCGGGGCGGCGATGATCCTGGCGAACGGCACGGTGATCATCACGGACGCGTTCCCGCCGGACCGGCTGAGCCAGGGCATGGGCGTCTACATCGGCACGCTGTCGGTGGCGCAGCTGGCCGGGCCCACGCTGGGCGGGCTGATCGCGGAGACCGCGGGCTGGCAGTGGATCTTCTGGGTGAACGTGCCCGCCGGGCTGGCCGCGCTGACCGTGGGGGCGGTGATCCTGCGCAGGATGCCCAGGCGGCCGAAGGAGCCCGTGGACGCGCTGGGCAACGTGCTGGTGTTCGCGGCGCTGACGGCGATGCTGCTGGCGCTGTCGGAGACGGGCTCGGCCGGGCTGACCAGCCCCGTGGTGCTGACGGGCGCGGCGGTCTTCCTGGTGCTGCTGCCGCTGATCGCGCTGGCCGAGCGGCGCTCCTCGAACCCGGTGCTGGACCTGCGGCTCTTCGGCGGGCGGCTGCTGGCCTACGCGAATCTGGCCTCGTTCTGCAACGCCCTGGCCCGCTCGGCGCTGATCCTGGTGGTGGCGCTGTACTTCCAGGCGGCCAGGGGGGTGGACGCGTTCACGGCGGGGCTGAGCGTGCTGCCGGTGCCCGTCGGGATCGGGCTGGCCTCGCCGATCGTGGGCCTGCTGGGGCGGCGGGTGTCGCCGTACGCGCTGTCCATCGGCGGGGCGGTGCTCAGCGCTCTCGGGCTCGGGACGCTGATGCTGACCGCCGATCCCGCCACGCCGTACTGGGTGATCGGGATCGGCCTGTTCGTGGCCGGCTGCGGCAGCGGAACGTTCCTGACCGGCAACACCACCCAGGTCATGCGGGCGCTGCCGACCGGCAGCCTGGGCGTGGTCAACGGGTTCCGCGTCATGATCATGAACGTCGGCATCGTGATCAGCGTCGGCCTGTCGCTCAGCGTCCTGACCGCCTCCGTGGGGCCCGGGCTGCGGGCCCAGGTGTACGCGGGCACGCTGTCCAGGCTGTCGCCGGTGGCGGTGGGACAGCTCATGGACGGCTTCCAGCGCGCGTACGCCGCGCTCTTCGCCGTGGCCCTCACGGGTGCGCTGCTCGCGGCCCTGGCGCGTCCTCAGAGGGCGGTGGCGAGCCTGGACTCCACGTCGCGGTAGCGGGAGACCGGGATGAGGTGGACGCCGTCGAAGGCGCCCGAGTCGCGCAGGGCGAGCACCTGCTCGCAGGCCGCCTCCACGCCGGCCATGCGGTCCGCGGCCACCTTCGCGATCAGGTCCTCCGGCAGGTCGATGTCGGGGATGGCGGCGGCCAGCATCCTGGCGTGGCGCTCGCTGGCCAGGACCATGACGCCCGCGTAGACCGGCACGTCCACCGGGTGGGTCTCGCGCCAGCGCAGCTGCGCCTCCAGCGAGAAGCCGACCTGAAGGAACAGGAAGTCGGCCGCGCGCTTCCACGCGGGCAGCGAGCGCATCGAGGCCGCCGCGCCCAGCCGCATGCCGGGCGAGAACTCCCGGGCCTCCTCGATCATCGAGCGCACGGTGAGGTCGCTGGTCCGGTTGCCGCTCGTGGGCTTGTCGCCGTAGACGAACAGGAACTGGTCCACCCCGTAGGCCGCCGCCGTGAGCAGGTCGCGGCGGAAGCCCAGCAGGTTGCGGTCGCGCGAGTTGAGGCAGGCGATGCCGCGCCCGCCCATGGCCTCGACCTCGTGCGCCACCGCCACGCTCGACACCGTCGCGCGCCCGATGTGGTTGTCGGGGATGAGGAACGAGTGGGCGATCTTGCTCATGGTGCCGATCTGGTGCCTGACGTGCTTCAGATCGGGCTTGGTGGGAGGTTCGATCTCGCAGATCAGCTCAAAAGGCATGATCGAGACTCTAACCTTTGGGCGCGAGCGCCTCTATGCCGCTGAGCACGAGATCGACGCCGAACGTGTCGTACAGCCCCTTCTCCGTCCCCTTGACCAGCGGTGAGGCCATCTCGACCAGGTGCGGGTACGTCTCCTCCGGCAACGACCGCAGGCCGGCCAGCTTCGCCCTGATCGCGTCCGGGCTGACGGTCTTGACGTGCACGGGGGCGTCGGCGATGGCGATGGCGCTCTGCAGCAGATATTTGCTGATCAGGCAGCTCTCGTCGACGCCGAACCCGGCGCTGCGGGCCAGGCCGAGCGCCTGGTCCCAGACGGCCAGGAAGTTCGGCACCTCGACGGGGTCGATCTGCTCGATCACGCTCTTGGCGCAGGGGTGCGCGCGCAGCGTCCTGATCAGTCCCTCGATCAGGTCGCGGAACTGCTCCTGCCACGGGCGCTCGTCGGCCTGCTTGGGCGCGAAGCCGCCGATCAGGTGGTCAGCCATGCCGACGAGCAGCTGGTCCTTGTTCTTGTAGTGCCAGTAGAGGGCCATCGGGGTCACGCCCAGGTCCGTGGCCAGGCGCCGGATCGTCACGGTGTCGAGCCCTTCGGCGTCACCGATCTCCAGCGCCCGCTCCGCGATCGCCTGGGCGGTCAGTTTTCCCATCACGGTTGACAACTATACGCCGTACAAGTTCAACTATACGACGTACAAGTACGGCGTATAGGAGGAGATGTCCGTGCGGTGGTGGGCGTTGGTCGCGGTGACCTTGGGCACATTCATGACTTACTTGGACAACAACGTCGGCAATGTCGCGTTGCCGACGATCCAGCGGGAGCTCGGGCTGACGATCTCGGGTCTCGAATGGATCGTGAGCTCGTACATCCTGGTCTTCGCCGGGCTGATGCTGGTCGGCGGCCGGCTGGCGGACGTGTTCGGGGCCCGCAGGGTGTTCCTCGGCGGGCTGGCCGTCTTCACGCTGGCCTCGCTGGCGGCCGGGCTGGCCACGTCCGGCGCGGCGCTGATCGCCGCGCGGGCCGTGCAGGGGGTGGGGGCGGCGCTGCTCACGCCCACTGCGCTCACGCTGATCAGCCAGATCTTCCCCGACCCCGGCGAGCGCGGCAGGGCCGTGGGCATCTGGAGCGCCGCGGGGGCGCTCTCCATGGCGCTCGGGCCGATCACGGGCGGCTTCATCAGCCAGAACCTGCACTGGGGCTGGATCTACCTGATCAACGTGCCGATCGGCGTGGTGACGTTCGGCCTGGGGATGTGGGCGGTCAGGCCCGCGTTCACCCGCGTGCGGCACCGGATCGACCTGCCCGGGCTGGCCACCTCCGCCCTCGCCTTGTTCGCCCTGACATATGCGCTCATCGAGGGTGAGAGCGTGGGGTGGACCTCGCCGGAGATCCTGGCCACGTTCGGCGTGTTCGCGGCGGCGGCCGTGGCGTTCGTGCTGGTCGAGGCGCGGGCCGCGGAGCCGATGATCGCGATCTCGCTCTTCAGGTCCAGGGTGTTCAGCGGTGGGCTGCTCACCAGCGGCATCTGGTCGTTCGGCGTGTTCGGGATCTACTTCTTCAGCGCCCTGTGGCTGCAGAACGTGCTCGGCTTCTCCCCCACCCAGGCGGGCGCGTCGTTCGTGCCGATGGCCCTGGTCATGGCCGTGATCGCGATCCTGTCGCAGCGGATCAGCGCGCGCATCGGCATCGGCCCCACGGTGGCGCTGGGGATGGCGCTCATGGGCACGGCGATCTACCTGCTCTCCGGCGTGGGCGCCGACGCCGACTACGCCGACGTGGCCCCCTGGTTCCTGCTGTACGGGCTGGGCGGCGGCATGCTCGTGCCCCTGACGGCCGCGATCCTCGGCGGCATGCCCCAGGGCAGGTCGGGCGTGGCCTCGGGCGTCCTGAACGTGTCACGCGAGGTGTTCGGGCTGCTCGGCATCACCGTGCTGGGGGCGATCCTGAGCGCCAGGCAGAGCGGCAGCGACCGGGCGCCGCTGCTCGCCTTCCTGGACGCGTACCAGTTCACGCTGGTCATCGCGGCCGTCGTGGTGCTGGCTGCGATCCCGGTCGCCCTCTACTCGCTGCGAGCCCGCCGCGAGACCCGGCGCGACCAACCTCAGGCCATGGCGACCGTCGGCTCGTCGAACTGAGTGCGGTAGAGCTCCTCGTAGCGGCCCTCGGCGGCGAGCAGGTCGGCGTGCGTGCCCCGCTCGACCACGAGCCCGTCCTCGATCACGAGGATGAGGTCGGCGGCGCGGATCGTGGAGAGCCGGTGGGCGATCACCACGGCGGTCCTGCCTTCGAGGGCCTCCCCGAGCGCCGCCTGCACGGCCGCCTCGGAGGTGGAGTCGAGCGCCGCCGTGGCCTCGTCCAGGATGACCACCCGGGGCCTGGCCAGCAGCAGCCGGGCGATCGTCAGCCGCTGGCGCTCGCCGCCCGACAGGCGGTAACCGCGCTCCCCCACGACCGTGTCGAGCCCGTCGGGCAGCGACTCGATCAGGGTGGCCAGCCTGGCCCTGGTGAGGGCGTCCCAGATGTCGTCCTCGCTCGCCTCGGGCCTGGCCAGCAGCAGGTTCGCCCTGATCGTGTCGTGGAAGAGGTGGCCGTCCTGGGTGACCATGCCGAGCGTGTCGCGGAGCGAGTCGGCGGTCAGGTCGCGCACGTCCACGCCGCCGAGCCGTACGGCGCCGGAGTCGACGTCGTACAGCCTGGGCAGGAGCTGGGCGATCGTGGACTTGCCTGCGCCGGACGAGCCGACCAGCGCCACCATCTGGCCGGGCTCGGCCCGGAACGAGACGCCGTGCAGCACCTCGACGCCGCCGCGCGAGTCGAGCGTGGCGACCTCCTCCAGCGAGGCGAGCGAGACCTTGTCGGCCGAGGGGTAGGCGAAGCGGACGTCGTCGAACTCGACGGAGACCGGGCCCTCCGGGACCTCGCGGGCGTCCGGCTTCTCCTTGATGAGCGGTTCGAGGTCGAGCACCTCGAAGACGCGCTCGAAGCTGACGACCGCGCTCATGACGTCCACGCGGGCGCTGGCGAGCGCGGTCAGGGGCGCGTACAGGCGGGTGAGCAGCATGGCCATCGACACGAGCGCGCCGGGCGCGAGCTGGTCGCGCAGGGCGTAGAAGCCGCCGAGGCCGTACACGAGCGCCAGGGCCAGCGCCGAGACCAGCGTCAGCGCGGTGACGAAGGCCGACTGGGTCATGGCGGAGCGCACGCCGATGTCGCGCACCCGCCTGGCCCGGTGGGCGAACTCGGCCGATTCGTGCGCGGGCCGGCCGAACAGCTTGACCAGCGTCGCGCCGGGCGCCGAGAAGCGCTCGGTCATCTGCGTGCCCATGGCCGCGTTGTGGTCGGCCGCCTCGCGCCGCAGCCTGGCGATCCGGGAGCCCATCCGCCGGGCGGGCAGCACGAAGACCGGGAGCAGCAGGAGCGCGAGCAGCGTGATCTGCCAGGAGATGCCGATCATGGCGATGAGCGTCAGCACGAGCGTCACGACGTTGCCCGCCACGCCGGACAGGGTGTCGGTGAACGCCCGCTGCGCCCCGATCACGTCGTTGTTCAGGCGGCTGACCAGCGCGCCGGTGCGCGTCCTCATGAAGAACGCGACGGGCATCTTCTGCACGTGGTCGAAGACGGCCGTACGCAGGTCGAGGATCAGGTCCTCGCCCAGGCCCGCCGACAACCACCGGTTGAGCAGCCCGAGCCCCGCCTCCGCGAGGGCCAGGCCCGCGATCGCGAGCGCCACCACCACGACCACGTCGAGCGGCTCGCTGTTGAAGATGGCGTCCACCACCCGGCCCGCGAGCAGCGGGGACCCCACCGCCAAGCCCGCCATCACCACGCTGAGCACGAGGAACAGCGTCAACTTCCGCCGGTGCGGGCGCGCGAACCCGCCGATACGCCGGAGCGTCGCCCTGGAGACAGGGCGACGCTCCTTCTGGTTGTTCATCGAATACAGCTGGTGCCAGGCGGTCATCTCCATGCTCATGGCATGGAACGGTATTGCCTCAAGTTAAGTTGAGGTCAAGCGCCGATCTTCTTGCCCTGGCCGTGCCAGACCACCGCGACCGACGGACGCGGCTGGTCGCCGTCGGGCCAGTGGCTGCTGGGGTTGTCGGGGTTCGCGCCGTCGGTCTCGCCGGGGTGCTGCACCGCGACGAAGACGCTGCGCTGGTCGGCGGTCACCAGCGGGCCGCAGGTCTCCGCGCCGAACGGGACGGTGAGGAACTGGCGCAGGTGGCCGCGCTCCTTGCCGCGCACGGGCATCACGAACATGCCGTCGTTGCTGCCGAGCTGGTTGCCGTCCGTGGAGATCCACAGGTTGCCGTCACGGTCGAACGCCACGTTGTCCGGGCACGAGATCGGCGAGACCTTGGTCTTGTCGTAGCCGGCGAAGTAGGTGTTGGGGTCGTTCGGGTCGCCGCAGACCAGCGGGAGCGACCACGCGAACGTCTTCTCGCCCGCGTCGTCGCGCCGCTCGACGATCTCCAGGACGTGGCCGTGCTTGTTCGAGGGGCGCGGGTTGGCCTCGTCCACCTGGGCCGCGGTGCGGTTGGTGTTGTTGGTGAGCGCCACGTAAACGGCGCCGGTGACCGGGTTGCGCTCCATGTCCTCCGGGCGGTCCATCTTGGTCGCGCCCACCTTGTCGGCGGCCAGGCGGGTGTAGACCAGGACCTCGACGGCGGTCATGCCATCCACGTACGACTTGTCGCCCGAGACCAGCGGGATCCACTCGCCCGAGCCGTCGAACTCGCCGTCGGAGGGCAGCTTGCCGCTCCCGTCGATCTCGGAGGCGGGGCTGTCGCCGGTGAACTTGGCCACGTACAGGGTGCCCTCGTCCAGCAGCGTCCGGTTGTGCCGGTCGAAGCCGGGGATGTAGCGGTTCTTGGAGACGAACTTGTAGATGTACTCGGAGCGCGAGTCGTCACCCATGTACACGACCAGGCGGCCGTCGCGGGCCAGCGTGGTGTTGGCGGCCTCGTGCTTGAAGCGCCCGAGCGCGGTCCGCTTGATCGGCGTGGAGTCGGGGTCGAACGGGTCGATCTCCACGATCCAGCCGAACCGGTTGGCCTCCTGCGGGTGCTTGGCCAGGTCGAAGCGCTCCTCCACCCGGTCCAACCGGCGGTTGCCCGACGGGGTGCCGGTGGTGATGGTGTAGCGGGTGATGTACGGCTTCTGCGCCTCGGGCACCTTGTCGCCGTTGACGAAGTACTGGTCGAAGTTCTCCTCGGCGGTCAGCACGGTGCCCCAGGGGGTGGTGCCGCCCGAGCAGTTGTTCAGCATGCCGACGGGGGTGCGGCCCGCAGGGTCGGCGGCCGTCTTGAGCAGGTCGCTGCCGGCCGCGGGGCCGGAGAACTTCATCTTGGTCTGGGCGGTGATGCGGCGGTTGTAGCGGCGGCGGCCCTTGGTGACCAGCTTCCACTCGCCCGCGCCGGCCCGCTCGATCTCCACGACCGAGCCGCCGTGCGCGGCCAGCGCGATCTTGATCTGCTCCTCGGTCGCGGCGGCGCCGCCGGTGTAACCGCGGAACATCAGGGCCTCGTTGGTGTACTCGTGGTTCACCCACAGCAGGGCGCGGTCACGGCCCATCGGCAGGAGCGTGACGTAGTCGCAGTTGTAGCCGAACTGCTTGGCCTGCGCGTCGGCGCTCTGGTTGTCGAAGTCGAAAGCGGGGGCGTCGGGCAGCACGGGGTCGCCCCAGCGCACGACCACGGACGAGCGGTAGCCATCGGGGATGGTCAGCTTGTCGTCCTTGTTCGGCGCGACCGGGGTGAACCGGAGGTCGCCGGAATTCCCGCCCCGGGCGAGCTCAGCGGCCTGCGCCTCGGGGTCGTCGGCCATGGCCGGCACGGCCCCCGCGATCCCCGCGCCCGCCACGAGGGCGCCGAGCGCGCCGGCGCGCAGCACGCCGCGGCGCGACAGCGCCTCCTTGACCACATCGCCGAAATAAGCGTTGCCACTGGTGTTCGCCACGTCATGCGCGCACGCGTTCCCGCAGCGGAACTGACACGTCATCGCGGAGCGACCGCCCTTGTGCGGGGTGGAAATCAGCGGCAGCAGCCGCCCGCCCGCGTTCCGGTTCGCCACAGATCCTCCATATTTGTGCGCGGTTGTACGGCGGGGAGGTTACGGCCGCTGTCAAAACCGGAGGTGAACGATGACCTCCGTCTCGATGAACGCTGCCAGGGAGACAATGGTGAGGTGCCACCACGCAAACTGGATCAAGAGAAGCTGAGAGCGGCGCTCGACGCCCAGCTCGTCGCCCTCGACGAGCCCGCCTACGACGGTCCCGCGTCGTCGTTGCCCGACGCGCTCGTGGCCGCCGTGCTGGCCGCCTACGACCGGGGGCTCGAGCCCGAGCGCGCCGCGGCCAGGCAGGCGGTGCGCTACCTGCTCGACCGGCTGGCGACCGCCGCGCCGGGCAGGACCGTGGAGGTACGCGTGCCGCCGTACGCCGCCGTCCAGGCCGTCGAGGGCCCCCGCCACACCCGGGGCACGCCGCCGAACGTGGTCGAGATGGACGGCCGCACCTGGATGGAGCTGGCCCTGGGCCGTCTCACCTGGGCGGAGGCGATGGCGAAGAACCTGGTGTCCGCCAGCGGGTCGCGGGCGGACCTGTCAGAGCACCTGCCGCTCCAGCCTTCCTAGCCGCGGGTGCCGCCCATCCAGGGAAACTTGTCCTGGACGCACTTGTCCACGAGCGGGCTGGGCAGGTGCGCGCACTCCTGCACCACGTGCCAGAACCAGATCGCCACGATCGCGAAGAGCACCAGCGAGAGCCCGCTGATCACGATGCCGGCGATCGCGCGGCCCTTGCCGGCGCGCTTGGCGAGCGCCACGCAGCCGAAGACGATCGACAGGATGGCGGTGATCAGGCCCGTGAAGCAGACGAAGACCAGAAAGGGGCTGGCCACGCCCAGCACCAGCGACGCCGTGGCCAGGCCGCTGCCGGGCTGGGCCTGCTGGTAGGGGACGCCGTAGGGCGGCGGGCCGTAGCCGGGCGGGCCGCCGTACGGGCTGGACGGCGTCGTGCCGGGGACGGTCGGCTCCTGTCCCGGTGGCGGGGCGGCGTACCCGCCCGGGGTGCCGCCGCCGGGCGGCCCCCGGTCCGGCGGCGGGGGCGGGTAGGGCCGCTGGTCGTCCTGTTCGTAGCGGGACGGCGCCGGCCTGGCCGACGGTTCCCCCTGGGCGGCTCCCCAGCCCGGGTAGGTCGGGGTGGCCCCGGGGATCTGGTACGCCTGGGTCGCCTCGGCGTCGCCCTCCGCCGGCGGCAGGACCTGGGTCGCCTCGGCGTCGCCTCCCGTGGGCGGCGGGGTCTCGGGTGAGGTGGGCAGGTCGGGATGGGTCGGCTCACCACCCGGCCTGGGCTCGTGCGTGGGCGGCACGTCGGGCGGGGGCACCACAGGCGGCACGGGGGCGATCGGCTCCTCGCCCTCCTGAGCGGGCTCCCGCCGTTCCTCCTCCGGCTCGCCGTCGCGCCACCACTCGGGCGCGTGCCGGCCGGGCTCTTCCTCTTCCGGACGGCCTTCGCGCGGGCCCTGGCCCGGGCGGGGCTCGTTCGGGTCCTCAGGTGTGGTCATGCGTCTCCCCGACGGCTCAATTGCCGGACACTTCACCCTTTCGCGGAGGGGGTCGGCTAAACCACGCGACACGGTAAAAGGCTTCCGATACTTGGGTCACCATGCGCCAAAACCGCAGGCGGCGGGCAAGATGGGTGCATGCTGGAGGAGACCCTGACGTACGCGCTGATCAAGGTCATGAAGGCGCACCGCAACCAGTTGGCCGCCGAGCTGGGCCCGCTCGGGCTGCACGCCGGGCAGGAGTTGCTGCTCAACCAGCTGTGGCGGCAGGACGGCCTCTGCCAGGGCGAGCTCATCACCAGGCTCGGCGTCGAGCCGCCCACCGTCACGAAGACCCTCCAGCGCCTGGAGCGCGCCGGGCTCGTCCGCCGCGCGCCCGACCCCGGCCGGGCGCGGGTGACCCGCGTCTACCTCACGGACGCGGGCAAGGCGCTGCAGCAGCCGGTGGAGGACATCTGGAACCGGCTGGACGAGGAGCTCCTGCGCGGCTTCGACGCCGAGGAGCGCACCCTGCTGGCCCGGCTCGTACGCGCCATCACCCATTAGTCGTTTCACTCCCAGCGAAATCCCCTTGCGACCAGGGCACCTTCTCCAGTTAGCTGGCTAATTAGTCGGCTAACTAGAAGGGATCATCTCCATGCACGTACTGATCACGGGTGGCTCGTCGGGCATCGGCGCCGCCACCGCGCTCGCGTACGCCAAGGCAGGGGCGCGCGTCACGATCACCTACAACACGGGCGCGGACCGGGCGGCCGGGGTCGTCAAGCGGATCGAGGAGGAGGGCGGCCAGGCCGCGGCCGTACACCTGGACCTGGAGGACCACGCGACCATCGCGCCCGCGGTCGCCCAGGCCGGCGAGGTGGACGCCCTGGTGGCCAACGCCGTCCGCTGGGGCACCATCATGCCCAACAGCGTGCCTTTCGAGGGCCTGCCCGCGGCCGAGTGGTCGGCGGTCATGCACGCCAACGTGGTGGCCAACGCCCTGCTCGTGCAGGCCGTGCTGCCGGGGATGCGGCACAGGGGGTTCGGGCGGATCGTGTTCGTCTCGTCGGGCGCGGGCGAGGAGGGGCTGCCGGGGCCGGGCGCGTACGGCACCGCCAAGATGGCCCTGCACGGCATGGCCCGCGCGCTGGCCTGGGACGCCGGCAAGGACGGCATCCTGGTGAACGTGGCCGTCGCCGGGCTCACGCTGACCGAGCGGGAGCGCCCGGTGTCGCAGGAGGCGCTGGACGCCATCGCGGCCCGCACGCCCACCCGCAGGCTGTCCACCGCGGACGACCTGGCCGCGCTGATCCTCTTCCTCGGATCCGCGGCGAACCGAAACCTCACCGGAGAGATCATCCGGGACGGTTCAAATGCGGGCAGATCCAGCCACGTCGCCTGATATCGCCCCCGAGTGTGCGAGCACCGAAGCGGCCGACCTAAACTGAGGCATGTGCTGAAGGGCGACGGCCGGCTCGGCCATGACCTGGACCTCGATGACCGCGCGCCTAAAGACGCCTGTGGCGTCTTCGGCGTCTGGGCTCCAGGCGAGGAAGTTTCCAAACTCACCTACTACGGGCTGTACGCGTTGCAGCACCGCGGGCAGGAGTCCGCGGGCATCGCGGTCAGCGAGGGTAGCCGCATTCTCATCTACAAGGACATGGGCCTGGTCGCCCAGGTCTTCGACGAGTCGGTGCTCAGCACCCTGCGCGGGCACCTGGCCATCGGCCACTGCCGCTACTCCACCACCGGATCGAGCGTGTGGGAGAACGCGCAGCCCACGCTGAGCTCCACCGACGTCGGCGGCCTCGCGCTCGCCCACAACGGCAACCTGATCAACACCCCGGAGCTGGCCCAGCGCCTGGCTCCGGGGTCCACCCGCGCGACGACCGACACCGAGGTCCTGACCACGCTGCTCGCGCAGGACCGCACGCGTTCCATCGAGGACTCGGCGGCGGAGCTGCTCCCGCAGGTCAAGGGCGCCTACTCGCTGGTGTTCATGGACGAGAAGACGCTCTACGCGGCCCGCGACCCGCAGGGCATCCGCCCGCTGGTCCTGGGGCGGCTGGAGCGCGGCTGGGTGGTGGCCTCCGAGACGGCCGCGCTCGACATCGTGGGCGCCACGTTCGTCCGCGAGATCGAGCCGGGCGAGCTGCTGACCATCGACGAGAACGGCGTCAGGTCGCGCCGCTTCGCGCTGGCCGAGCCCAAGGGCTGCCTCTTCGAGTACGTCTATCTCGCCCGCCCCGACACCACCATCGCCGGGCGCGGCGTCCAGGTCACCAGGGTCGAGGTGGGCCGCGTGCTGGCCCGCGAGCACCCCGTGGAGGCCGACCTGGTCATCCCCACGCCCGAGTCCGGCACCCCGGCGGCCGTCGGCTACGCCGAGGAGAGCGGGATCCCCTACGGGCAGGGCCTGGTCAAGAACTCCTACGTGGGCCGCACGTTCATCCAGCCCTCGCAGACCATCCGCCAGCTCGGCATCCGGCTGAAGCTCAACCCGCTGCGCGAGGTGGTCGCGGGCAAGCGGCTGGTGGTCGTGGACGACTCGATCGTGCGCGGCAACACCCAGCGGGCCATCGTCAAGATGCTGCGCGAGGCCGGGGCCAAGGAGGTGCACGTACGCATCTCCTCGCCGCCCGTGGCCTGGCCGTGCTTCTACGGCATCGACTTCGCCACCAGGGCCGAGCTGATCGCGGGATCGCTGTCGGTCGAGGAGATCCGCGCCTCGCTCGGGGCCGACTCGCTCGGCTACATCTCCCTGGAGGGCCTGACCAAGGCCACCACCATCCCCGCCGACCGCCTGTGCAGGGCCTGCTTCGACGGCTCCTACCCGATCCCCATCGACCAGGACAACGTGGGCAAGTTCGTGTTGGAGAGCAAAGCGTGAGCAGTTATGAGGCCGCGGGCGTCGACATCGCGGCGGGCGAGCGTGCCGTCGACCTGATGAAGAGCAAGGTGGCCCGCTCGCGGCGGCCCGAGGTGGTCGACGACGCCAGCGGGTTCGCCGGGCTGTTCGACGCCTCGGCCCTCCTGCGTTACGAGCGGCCGCTGCTCGCCACCTCCACCGACGGCGTGGGCACCAAGGTCATGATCGCCCAGCGGTACGGCAAGCACGACACCATCGGCATCGACCTGGTCGGCATGGTCCTCGACGACCTGGTGGTGTGCGGGGCCGAGCCGCTGTTCATGACCGACTACATCGCCTGCGGGAAGGTGGTGCCCGAGCGCGTCGCCGAGATCGTCGGCGGCGTGGCCGAGGGCTGCCGCCTGGCCGGGGCCGCGCTGGTGGGCGGCGAGACGGCCGAGCACCCCGGGGCCATGGGGCCGGACGAGTACGACCTGGCGGGCGCCGGGACGGGCGTCGTCGAGGCCTCCGCCATGCTGGGGTCCTCCCGGGTCGTGGCGGGTGACGTGGTGCTGGGGCTGGCCTCCTCCGGGATCCACTCCAACGGCTACTCCCTGGTACGCCACGTGCTCCGCGAGGCCTCCCTGTCGCTCGACGCCGTCCTGCCCGAGCTGGGGCGGCCGCTGGGCGAGGAGCTGCTGGAGCCGACCCGGATCTACTCCCTCGACTGCCTGGAGCTGGCCCGGACCGTCGACGTGCACGCCTACGCGCACATCACCGGCGGCGGCGTCGAGGGCAACCTGTCACGGTCGCTGCCGGGCCATCTCGACGCCGTGCTGGACCGGGCCTCCTGGACGCCGCCCGCCGTTTTCGGGGTGCTCGCCGGGCACGGGCAGATCGCCCAGAAGGACATGGACCGCACGTTCAACCTCGGGGTCGGGATGGCGGCCATCGTGGCCGCCGACTCGGCGGACGAGGCCGTCAGGGTGCTGGGGGCACGCGGGCTGGACGCCTGGGTGCTCGGGGAAGTGGTGCCGGGCGAGGGCCGCGCCCGCTACCGGTAGCCGTTCCTCAGATCCCCAGCTTGGCGGCGATGCCGTCGAGGACGTACTCGAGGCCGGTCTCGAACCGCCAGAGCACGTCGTCCTTGCGGGTGGCCGTCATCAGATAGCCCTCGAAGGTGGGATAGCGCCCGGTCTGGATGTGCCAGGTCATCTGCGGGGCGAGCTCACTGCGCAGCTCGCCCCCGTCGGCCCAGCCCTGCTGGTCCATGAAGCTCTGCACGGCGATCTCGTACGCCATGGCGCCGTTGGCGTAGGCGTCCACGGCGCGGAACACGCTCATCGTCGTGTCGGGGTCGAGGCCCGATCCGGCCAGGGCCGACAGGGAGCGCTCGGTGACGGCCATGCGGCGCGGGGTGAGCGCGAGCATGGCCTGCGGGGACAGCTGAGCCAGCCACGGGTGCCGCAGCGTCATCTCGCGTGTGCCGTACCCCAGGGCGCGCATCGTCTCCCGCCAGCCGAGTCCCTCGGGCAGCCGCAGCTCCTCGTAGACGTGGTCGACCATCAGTTCCAGCAGTTCGTCCTTGCCTGACACGTACCGGTAGGGCGCCATGGGCGCGACGCCCAGCTCGGTGGCCAGGCGGCGCATGGTGACCGCGTCCAGGCCTTCGGCGTCGGCGATCCCCACCGCGGCCGTGGCGATGCGCTGCGGCGAGAGGGTCTGCCGCGGGGCGGGGGCCGGACGTTCCAGGCGCGCCCAGAGCGGTTCGCGCGGTTTGTCTTTCTCGACGGCCATGTGGGCTCCTCTTCCGTGTCCGATACAGCGTATCCGAAGTAGACAACGTACATCCTCGTGTGTACGTTGTATCTCACTGAATACGACGTACACAGACACGGAGCCCCAATGAACGACAGCCCGCTCAAGATTGCGGTCATCCTCGGCAGCACCCGCGACGGCCGCCTCGGCACGGTCGTGAGCAACTGGATCGTCGGCCTGCTCGACCAGCGCGGCGACATGGAAGCCGACCTCATCGACCTGGTCGAGACGCCGCTGCCGACCGTCTTCCCGGTCCTCGGCGAGCCACCGGCCTCCCAGGAGGCCAGAGACCTGCTGGCCGCGGTGTCACCGCGGATGGCGGCGGCCGACGCCTTCGTGATCGTCACGCCGGAGTACAACCACAGCTTCCCGGCCGCGCTGAAGAACGCCATCGACTGGCACGGCCCCGAGTGGCACGCCAAGCCGGTCGCCTTCGTCTCCTACGGCGCCTTCTCCGCCGGTTTGCGCGCGGTCGAACAGCTGCGCCTGGTCCTGGCCGAGCTGCACGCGGTCACCATCCGCGACGGGGTTGGCTTCCAGCGCGTCTGGGAGCAGTTCGACGGCGAGGGCAGGACGGTCGACCCGGCCGTCGAGCCCGCCGCCAAGGTGATGCTGGATCGGCTCGCCTGGTGGGCGCAGGCCCTGCGCGAGGCCAAGGCCGTCCGGCCGTACGCGGCGTGACGCGCCATGACCCGATCCCTTTACGTCGGCGTGTTCGGCCTGCTGCTCGGCATGTTCCTGGCCATGCTGGACGGCCTGATCGTGGGCACCGCGCTGCCCACGATCGCGGGCGACCTCGGCGGGCTGGACCGCCTCCCTTGGGTCGTGACCGCCTACCTGCTCGCCGCCGCGGCCACCACCCCGATCTGGGGCAAGGTCGGCGACCTGTTCGGCCGCAAGGCGACCTTCATCAGCGCGATCGCACTCTTCCTGGCCGGGTCGGGCCTGGCCGGACTGTCGCAGGACATGGGCCAGCTCATCGCCTTCCGCGCCGTGCAGGGGCTCGGCGCGGGCGGGCTCATGGTCGGGGCGCTGGCCATCATCGGCGTGCTCGTACCGCCCCGCGAGAGCGGCCGGCTGCAGTCGATGATCGGCGTCATCATGCCGATCGCGTACGTCGGCGGGCCGCTCCTCGGCGGCCTGCTCACCGACTACCTGAGCTGGCGCTGGACCTTCTACGTCAACCTGCCCGTCGGCGCCGTGGCGCTGCTGATCATCTCCACCCGGATCCACCTCCCGCCTGCCGAACGCGTCAAGCCCCGCATCGACTACGGCGGCGCGGCCCTGCTCACCACCGCCATCGTGGCCCTGACCCTGCTGGCCGGCTGGGCGGGCACCGCGTACGCCTGGACCTCACCCCAGGTCCTCGGTCTGGGCGCGCTCTCCGTGCTCGCGCTGGCCGGATTCGTCGCCGTCGAGCGCCGGGCCGCCGAACCGGTCATCCCGCCCCGGCTGTTCGCCGACCGCGGCTTCACCCTGGCGCAGGTCCTCAGCTTCCTCGTCGGCGCCGCCATGGTCAGCGTGACCAACTACCTGCCCCAGTACATGCAGTTCGTCCAGGGCGCCTCGCCCGCGGCGGCCGGCATGCTGCTGCTGCCGCTGATGTTCGGCATGCTCGCCGCGCAACTGCTCACCGGCCGGCTCATCAGCCGCGACGGCCGCTACCGCCGCTATCCGATCCTCGGCGGCGCGCTCATGACCGCAGGTGCCCTGGCCCTGCTCCTGCTCGACGCCTCCACCCCCGCACCGGCCGCCTCGGCGCTCACCCTCGTCATCGGGACGGGGATCGGCCTGGTGATGCAGAGCACCACGCTCATCACGATCAACGGCGCCGACCCGCGCGACATGGGCGCCGCCAGCGGCACCGTCACCCTGCTGCGCACCGTCGGCGGATCGCTGGGCATCGCCGTGCTCGGCACCCTGTACGCGGCCCGGATGCGCACCCACCTGGCCGCCCACCTCGGCCCCGGCCAGGCCGGACAACTGGAGCGGAGCGGCGAGCTGACACCCGGCTCGCTGCCCCGCCTGCCCGCCCCCGTGGCCGACGCCGTCCGCGAGGCCGTCACCAGCGGCCTGCACGCCCTCCTCATGGGCGCCGCGGCCCTCGCGGCGATCTCGTTCGCGATCGCCTGGCTCATCCGCGAGATCCCGCTCCGCACCGAAACCCCACCCCGGCCCAATTCCGAACCCGCACCCCAGCCAGACCCCGAAGCGGTCCCCCAGCCGAACCACCAACCGGCGCCCCAGCCAGACCCCGAAGCGGCGCGCCTGCCCCGGAAAGGCTGAGTCAAAATTCATCCGGAAGCGGGATCCGCGCCCGGGAAAAGGGAATCGCGCCGATAGCGGGCACTGCGATCCCAGAGGGGGCCATGAACGGATTCTATTGGGGATTCGCCACGGCGGGACTCGCGGCCATGGTCCTGACGATGGCCGGCAACTCCGGCATGCGTGCGGCCCTCCGCGCCATATTCAGGCGCCCGCTCGGCGAGCTGACCCTGATCGTGAAAGCCGGGACCACGCTCGAGTCCCCGCAGGGGGCCCGCCCGGCCACGGAGGAAGAGGTCATCCCCATAGATGGGCTGATCATCAAGGTCGATGCGGACCGGAACGGCCCACCCGCGCCGAGCCCGGCGGCGCGGTCCCGCCGCTACGCAGGAGGGCCGGAATGAGCCCGGGCGGCGGCGCGACGACCGTGGACCGGAATTTCAGACTCGTGTTCTTCGTGGTGCTCGGCTTCACGGTCCTCTTCGTGGGCGGCGCTATTTATTCGGGTTTCTTCATCGCCAATCCCACTCCGTCGCAGATATCGACGACGGAATGGCTGCAAAGAGCGGCGTGGGCGGGTCTGGGCGTGATTTTCGGCCTGCTCGGCGGCAAAACAGTTTGATCCCGGAACGGCGCCACCTGTCACCGCCGGCACGCCGGTGGCGTACCATCCCGCCATGGCATTGCAGGAGATCAGTTACCTAGAGGCATGGTCGCTCTGGTCAGCGGGCACGGACATCAAGTCCCGCATCCTATGGGGGCTGGAGATCTATAAATGGGCACGTCTGGCCAAGGTCGCGGCGCTCCTGGCAGGTTTGGCCATCCTCATCGACATTGTCGGGCCCGTGCGCTTACGGGAGTGGTTGTCCCCGCTGAAGAGGCCGGTCGAAACCACGGTCATGGCAGCGGTCGGCATCCTGTGCCTGGTCCTGCCCTTCGCCTTTCTCTGGTTTGTCGCTTCGACGCTACCCGGCCCTATTGCGTTGGGGGCCCTCATACTGCTGCCGATAGGATTGGGAATCGGCGCCTACATACTCGAAAGCTTCGTCAAGGGAAAAGGACACCCGGTTGCGGCGGTCGCCGGGCTCGTCAAGATAACCGAGCACACCGTGTTCATCCAGTTCGTAAGAACCGCGAGCCTGATCCTGCTCGTGGCGGCGTTCCACTTCGACTTCCTCGCCAGCTAGTCTCCTGGTGCGCTCCTCACAGCGCGCCCCTGTCCAGGAGCCCTGAGCAGGCGGATTGCCCCAATCGTCGTTCTGGTTCTTTCCGTTGTCGCTCAGGGTGGACACCGGGGTCCTCGCAGTGACCAGCAGACAAGGGTTATTGCGATGAAAGCCTCACAGAACTCCGCCAGGATGAGGAGCATGACCACCGACAAGGTGCTGGACAGCGCGGTGCTCGCCGTTCAATGCGACATGGAGGCGACCGGTGTCGCCGGACGACTCGGCTTCGATACCCCGGAGTGGGACGACCTGGGCTACCTGCGCGTCGAGTACAAGGGTCGATACTCCAGCCTCGGGCTGCGTGAGAACGAAGCGCATGAGCCAGTCGCCACCCTCGTGCTGATCGCCGATCTCGCCCAGGCAGTGATCGCCGAGCAGGAGGGGAAGATCTGGCCGACCTGTCCAGCGCACGCCCTTGGGCTGCATCCGAAGCAGGTGGGCGGGGCAGCGCTCTGGACATGCAAGGGCGGAGGTGGGCACGCCGTGGCTGCGATCGGAAAACTGGAGAATGGGGCCTGACACCGGGACCAGCGACGTTCACTGAGTCCTTTCGTTCTGCGTGCCTGGGCGGCCTGACCATAGCCACTATCTAAGCGTGTCTTTGAAGCAGGACATCGTTGATCTGTGTGTACCTCGCCGCGGCGCCGGAGCGGGTCAGACAGATAGCAAAAATTCGTCGTTCTACGATGTCGATTTGGGTGGTGGGCGCTCGTGTAGGGGGTGATCGGGCCGTCACTGGGGCGGTTCGCAGGAGCGGAGGAGGTATTCCGGTGCGTTCGATCACCGTCACCATGAACATCAGCCTGGATGGCGTCGTGCAGGGCCCGGGTCGTCCTGATGAGGACACCCGCGGAGACTTCACGCACGGCGGCTGGGGGGCCTGGCATCAGGATGAGGTCTTGGCCCAGGAGATGGCCAAGGGCATGAGTGGTCCCGGCGACATGCTGCTCGGCCGTCACACCTGGCAGGACTTCATCACCGCGTGGGCGCACCGCGAGGACGGCAATCCGTACACCGCCCGTATGAACGCCGTCACCAAGTACGTCGCCTCGGCCACGCTTGACGACGCGAGTGCTTGGCAGAACTCGGTGCTGCTGCGCGGCGACGCGACGCACACGGTCGCGGAGTTGAAGGCGCAGGACGGCAACGACCTGGGCATTGTCGGCAGCTCCGCACTGGTGCGCAGCCTGCATGTGGCCGATCTGATCGACCATTACACGTTGGTGGTTCACCCGCTCACCCTGGGCTCGGGTACACGGATGTTCGAGGGGCCGGCGCCGTTGACCCAGTACCGCCTCACCAGCAGTGTCACAACCACGAAGGGTGTCATCGTCGCCCACTACGATCGCCGCTGACAGTTCCTGGGCAGCTGTCTCTGGGTTCCAACCTCTCAGCGCTGAAAGCGCTATAAGCCCGTAGAAGCGGCGACGGCCACCGCTGTGATCATTCAGGTGTGATGGATCTGAAGATCATGCGGTGGCCGTGTTGGCCAGAGTAGAACGTCTCAGCGCCGCTCGTCTGCAAGCGGGATTGGATGCCGTGTTCGCGTTGGTGGCGGGACGATTTAAACGTCCCGAAGTCCGGCAGCGAGCCCGTGCCTGCGTCGAGGGCATGCTGTCCGGGCTGGAGCGTAAGAACGGCTGGCGCTGGCCGAGTACGCCGGGGAGAGCACGCCTGATGGGATGCAACGACTGTTCAACGCCGCCAAATGGGACGTCGACGGCGTGCGCGACGACATTCGCGGCTACCTGATGGAGCACCTGAGCGAGACCGACGGCGTGCCGGTCAGTGATGACACCGAGGACTCTGGCACCCGGCTACGTAGCGGCCAGCTCACATAGCCGGGGCGTCTACGATGCCCGTTTCGCCCCTGCCCGAGGCGCTGCAACATCGCGTAGGAATTCCACCCATATCGCAGTTGCACGCGCGTGCGCCTTGGCTCGTGCCTGCTCCATGGAGGTCCTGTCATTCACCTCGAATGTCTCACTGCCCATCGGGAGACCGTCACGCCCGGGGAGCCGATGATGCAGCGTCAGCTTGTAGCGCTCATGGATGATCGAGAACAGCAGTCGAGCGCCGACCCAGCCTTTCTCACAAGTCAGGGAGCCCGGGGACGGCCTCCATTGGATCTCGGGCGCTCCGGTCTTCCGCTCTTTCCTGACCTCAGGCCGAGCGCTCATTGCGTCGCCTCCTGTGCGCCCAGCTTCTCGACCAGCTCACCAGCGGTGGTCATGGCGTCTCCGAAAGGAACCCAGGAATCAATGCGGCGGCTTTCGCGGGGTAGCCCGGGGGGATCACGTAACGCTCGTCCGGCTTTATCTCGTTGTTCTCGCCGACTTGCGCGATATCTACGATGTACGCCTTCGACCGTGCGGCTATACGGATCGTGGCGACTCGCCGGCCTTGAGGGCCGAACACCAGGAGCTCTGGCGCATACCGGTCCAAGTTCCATCCCGAGGAACGGTGAAGACCTCCGGATTGCAGCGTGAGCTTGAACCATTCGACCGCACGGGCGTGCATGCCGCGCTTGACCAGTAAACCCCGCAACTTGGCCAGGATCTTGTGATGCTCGGCCGCCGTCCTGTCGGAGACGCGCTCACGCGTCAGGTCGACACCAGTCGTTCCGGTCATCCGATCCAGCAGTTTGTGAGTTTGCATGTCACCAACCCTGATCGCTCTGGACGACGGTTCGCGTCGCAACATGAATCGTGTTGCCCTGTTATGCGCTACTGAGCCGACGTCGTCTGTGCCCCGAGGGGTATTCCAAGAATGCTATTGACCAGCTACCTTCGGGACTGGAGACCGACAACATATGCGAACAACTCTGTTGTGGCGACTGTTGTTGCTCAGCACAACCTCTGTTATCCCCGTTGAAGGAGCTTTCGCGATGCCAGCAAAGCCGGATACACCTCCCGCAATATCCCCAGAGGTTGCTTTCGGCCGCGAGCTGCGCAAACTACGCGAAGCTGAAGGGTGGTCTCTCGATGCCTTTGGGGCAAGGGCCGGCTATTCGGGCACCATGATCGGCTACTTCGAGCGGGCGAAACGCTCCGTACCCGAAACATTTGCCATAAGGGCCGAGGAGATACTAGGGCTCAACGGCGAACTGGTGGCTCTCTGGAAGGAGATCAACCCGAAGGCCGCACCGAAATGGTTCCGGCAGTGGCCGAAGATCGAGTCACAGGCCCTGTTGATACGGACGTGGGAACCTCTTGTGATGCCGGGCTTGCTCCAGACAGAGGAGTACGCGCGGGCTTTGCTCCACGCCGAGCCGGGAGCGTCAGACGAGCAGGTCGAGGAAATGGTGCGTGCGCGGATGACGCGCCAGACCATCTTCGGGCGAGCCGATCCGCCGATGTATGTGGCCGTCATTGACGAGGGGGTCTTGCACCGGCCGACAGGCGGTAAGGCCGTGATGCGAGCGCAGCTCGAACATCTGATGGCCTTGATGGACCACCCGAAGATCACCATACAGGTTGTCCCCCTGGAGGTCGGCGCGACTCCAGGGCTGTTGGGCGGCTTCGCCATCGCCCAACCTCTCTCAGGGCCGGACACGGCTTACCTGGAGTCAGCATCGAACGGGCAGGTAACCGATCGCGTGGACGAGGTGAGGGCCATTAACGTGAGGTTTGACGCGATCCGTGCATGGGCTCATCCCGTGCATGTCACCAGAGACGTGGTCCGCGAGTTGATAGAGAGGTATGGGCAATGAGTGACGAGCTGGCGGACGAGTTGGCCCGCGCCGCATGGCGCAAGGCCACGAAGTCCGGCTCGAACGGCGGCAACTGCATCGAGGTTGCGCCCCTGCCCGGGGGGCGCGTGGGCCTCCGAGACACGGAGAGGCCGGACCTGCCGGCCTACGTCGTTAGCGGCTCCGTCTGGGCGGCCTTCATTGACGGTGCAAAAAAAGGCGAATTCGACTTCTAACACCACACAAGCCCCTGATATACGTCAGGGTCTTTGCTATTTCCGCGTTCCTGTTCACCCTGTTTGTTGCGGCACAAACAAGCGCCACCCATGACCTCGCCTGCCGGATGAACCTCATGTCAATGGCGGCGACGATCCCCTACCCAGAGGCTCAAATGACCTGCACAAAATCCGCCCCTACGGCCGTGTGCATGAGCCGAAGGACCCCACTGCCGCCTGCGAGCCCACCAATTTACGTGGAGGAATGGTTCGCGTGAACCTGGGTGCCAAGCTCCGTCATGAACTGGCCGCCGCTGTCGACTCTCCGAGCTGGCGTGCGGCGCTTGAAGCGGTGCCACGCGAACTCTTCGTGGGCGATGCCGTCTACCGCCACCAGACAGGACAAGGCCGGGTGTCCGTGCGTCGCTCCGAGATGAGCCCGGAGGACTGGCTCGCTCTGATCTACACCGATGAGACGTGGGTGACCCAGGTCAATGGCGTCATGGCCGATGATGCAACCGGGCCCATGGGCATCTTGCTGCCCACATCGTCGTCAACGCTCCCGAGCTTGGTCATCCGGATGCTCGAAGCTGCCGAGATCGGCCAAGGCGAAAAGGTGTTGGAGATCGGGACCGGAACGGGCTACTCCACAGCTTTGCTGTGCCATCGGTTGGGCGACCGCGCCGTCACATCGATCGAGTTCGACCCCGTTGTAGCCGAGCGCGCGAAAGTCGCGCTGAACGTGGCCGGGTACCTGCCGACGCTCGTGCGGGGTGACGGACTGATCGGGTACGAGGCGAACGCTCCTTACGACAGGCTGATCGCCACCTGTGCGGTGCGTACGATCCCGCCCCCGTGGGTGCGGCAGATGCGTCCAGGCGGGACGATCACGGCCCCCATGCTGGGTTGGACGGGCGGAGTAGCGTTCGCGCATCTCCACGTCGCTGACGACGGCACCGCGAGCGGACGTTTTCTCAAGGACGACGTGTACTTCATGATGGCGCGGCCCCACCTGCCGCCACCCCGGCCGACCATGACGATGGGTACCGGCGAGGTGAGCGAGAGCAGGATCGACCCGAGCATTCTCACGGACGACACCGCCCTGTGGGTCGCCCAACTCGCTGTCCCTCAGGCGCAACACGGATGGGCCGAAGACATCCTGACACTGCTCGATGTGGAGACCGGGGCACAGGCCGATGTACGACCCTCAGCTGAGGGTGGCTGGGCAGTCCACCAAGACGGGCCACTCAAGCTATGGGATGCCGTTGAAGACGCCATTCTGACGTGGCAAGAAGCCGGTCGGCCGCACCAATCCGGCTTCGGGCTCACCGTGACACCCGAGGCGCAATGGGTGTGGCTGGGCGAGCCTGACGGGCCTTCCTGCGTTGCTCACCTAGCACCACGAGTGGCCGTTTGAACGCGGCCCACAGCCGGGGGAGCACGAGGGGGCCGGCAGGCCACCTCGCCGGGGATCGGGGCGAAGCCCCGATCCCCCATCAGCACGCCCGAGCGTCAGCGAGGACCGCGCCTTTGGGGGATCGAAAGGGGGCGCGCCCCCTTGGGAGGCAGGGCCCGGACCATCGCCCGGCGCGAAGCGCCCCCCAAAGTGAGGACCATGCTGTCACATGTTGATCATGTGGCCGGCGAGGCCGTGGATGGCTTCCTTGACCGCTTCGCCGAGCGTCGGGTGGGCGTGGACGTTGCGGGCGACCTCGTGCACGGTCAGGTCCCACTGCTGGGCCAGGGTCAGCTCCGGCAGCAGTTCGGTGACCTCGGGCCCGATCAGGTGGGCGCCGAGCAGCTCGCCGTGCGTGTTGTCGCTGATGATCTTGACGAAGCCGGCCGAGTCGCCCAGGCCGTGCGCCTTGCCGTTGGCCGTGAAGGGGAACTTCGCCACCTTCACGTCGTAGCCCAGGTCGCGCGCCTGCGCCTCGGTGTAGCCGAAGCTGGCCACCTGCGGCTGGCAGTACGTGGCCCGCGGGATCATCACGTAGTCGAGCTCCATGGTCTCCGCGTCGGCGATCGTCTCGGCGGCGATGATGCCCATGGACTCCGCGGCGTGCGCCAGCATCAGCTTGGCGGTGACGTCGCCGATGGCGAAGATGTGCGGCACGTTCGTACGGCAGCGCCCGTCGACCGCGATGGCGCCCCGGTCGGTCAGCGCCACGCCCGTCTTCTCCAGGCCGTAGCCCTCGACGCGCGGCTGGAACCCGATGGCCTGCAGCACCTTGTCGGCCTCGAGCACCCGGGTCTCGCCGCCGCGGGTGACGGTGACCTTGACGGAGGCGCCGGTGTCCTCGATGGCGTCCACGCGGGTCGAGGTCAGCACCTCGATGCCAAGCCGCTTGTAGCGCTTGGCCAGCTCGGCCGACACCTCCTCGTCCTCCAGCGGCACGACCCGGTCGAGGAACTCCACGATCGTCACCTTGACGCCGTAGTTGTGCAGCACGTACGCGAACTCCACCCCGATGGCGCCGGCGCCCGCGATGATGATGCTCTCCGGCAGCTCCTCGGTGAGGATCTGCTCCTCGTACGTCACCACACGCTCGGAAAGCCGCGTGCCCGGGATCAGCCGGGTGGTCGCGCCCGCCGCGATGATGCAGTGGGAGAACGTGATCGTCTCGCCGTTCACCTGGATCGTGTTCGCGTCCAGGAACGTGCCGCGGCCGTCGTACTCCGTGATGGCGTTCTTCTTCATCAGGTAGTGAACGCCCTTGACCCGACCGTCGGCCACCTTGCGGCTGCGCTGGAAGGCCGCCCCGTAGTCGAAGGTGACCGAGCCGCTGATGCCGAACGTCTTGGCCTCGTTGTTGAAGATGTGGGCCAGTTCGGCGTTGCGCAGCAGCGCCTTGGACGGGATGCAGCCCACGTTCAGGCAGACGCCACCCCAGTACTTCTCCTCGACGACCGCAGCGCGCAGTCCGAGCTGGGCGGCGCGGACGGCGGCCGTATACCCTCCGGGACCCGCGCCGAGAACGACGACGTCATAGTGAGTGCTCATGAGTCGGACCATACCGTCAGCTAGACCTCGACCTTGTACGAGAGGGTGAGCTCGTCGGCGGGCACCCCGCGGATCCCCCAGTTCACCCTGGGCATCTCGATGATCGTGATCTCAACGTCCTCGGGCTCGTAGCCGGATTTGTCGTAGATCTCCCTGATCAGCGCCCGCTTGGCGTCGTCGCTGCGCCCGGTGAAGCAGATCACCTCGATGATGAGGTAATTGTCACTGCGCCCAGGGCAGACGAAGTCGTCCTCCTCCAGCAGCAGGAACCGGTGGAACCGCTTCTCCGGCGGCACGCCCCACGCGCTCACCAGGCACGACTGCACCAGATCTGAGATCTCCCGCTGCCGTCCGGCCCACACATCCCTGCGCCCGTACACCTTCACCTGTGCCATATCGGCAATATAGAGGGCGTGATCCGCGTACTCCTGGCCGACGACGAGGCCATGATCCGGGCCGGGGTCAAGGCCATCCTCGCCTCCGACCCGTCGCTGGAGGTGGTGGCCGAGGCCGGGGACGGCAGGCAGGCCGTCGACCTGGCCATCAGCCACCGCCCCGACGTGGCGCTGCTCGACATCCGCATGCCCAGGCTCGACGGCCTGGGGGCGGCGAGCGAGATGCGCCGGGTCGCGCCGGGCACGGCCGTGGTGATGCTGACCACATTCGGGGAGGACGACTACATCGCCAAGGCGCTCGACATCGGGGCGAGCGGGTTCCTGCTCAAGTCGGGCGATCCGCGCGAGCTGATCGCCGGGATCCACGCGGTGGCCGACGGGGCCGCGTACCTGTCGCCCAGGGTCGCCCAGCGGGTGATCGCACACTTCGCGGGCGGAAAGATGACCAAGGGGGCACAGGCCCGCGACCGCGTCGGCCCGCTCACCGACCGGGAGCGCGAGGTGCTCGCCCTGGTCGGCGCGGGCATGTCCAACGCCGAGATCGCCCGCGAGCTGCACATCGTCGAGGGCACGGTGAAGGCGTACGTGAGCGCCATCCTCACCAGACTCGGCGTGCGCAACCGCGTGCAGGCCGCAATCATCGCCCACGAGGCCGGATTGGTAGCCTGACCCGTGATGTATCGCCTCGTGTTCACGCAGGTCTTGCGGCGTTTCGACGCCGAGGCCGTGCACCATCAGACCGTGAGCGCCCTCGCGCTCCTCGCAAAGCTGCCCGTGGTCAAGCGGCTGCTCTACCGCACGCTCGCGCCCCGCGACCCGGCCCTGCGGGTGACCGCGTTCGGCGTGCACTTCCCTGGTCCGCTGGGCCTGGCCGCCGGGTTCGACAAGGACGCCGCGTGCGCCGAGGGCATCGCCGCGCTCGGCTTCGGCCACGTCGAGGTCGGCACGATCACCGCGCACGCCCAGCCGGGCAACCCGCGCCCGCGCCTGTTCAGGCTGGCGGGAGAGCACGCGGTGATCAACCGGATGGGCTTCAACAACGCCGGGGCGGCCGCCGCCGCCCGCAGGCTGCGCCGCGCCCGCGGCGTCCCCGTCGTGGTCGGGGTGAACATCGGCAAGACCAAGGTGGTGCCCGAGTCGGAGGCCGTGGCCGACTACGTGGCCAGTGCCAAGGAGCTCGCGCCGCTGGCCGACTACCTGGTGGTCAACGTCAGCTCGCCCAACACCCCGGGGCTGCGCAACCTCCAGGCGGTCTCGCTGCTGCGGCCGCTGCTCACGGCGGTCAAGGAGGTCGCGGACGGCACGCCCCGTCCCACTCCCCTGCTGGTGAAGATCGCGCCCGACCTCGCGGACGAGGACGTGGACGCGGTCGCCGACCTGGCGCTCGAGCTGGGCCTGGACGGCATCATCGCCACCAACACCACGATCAGGCACGACGGCGAGACCGGCGGGCTGTCGGGCCGCCCGCTCAAGGGCCGCTCGCTGGAGGTGCTCAGGCGCCTGCGCGCCAGGGTCGGCGACCGGCTCACGCTGGTGTCGGTCGGCGGGGTGGAAGACGTGGACGACGTCTGGGAGCGCCTGCTCGCCGGGGCCACCCTGGTCCAGGGCTACACGGGCTGGATCTACGGCGGCCCGTTCTGGGCCTCGCGCATCCACAGGCAGCTCTCCAGGCGGGTACGCCGCCACGGCCTCAAGTCCATCACGGACGCCATCGGCCGTACCGCCTGAATCCCTTATCGTGGGGCGAATGATCGAAGAGGTACCACTAGCGGACGGCATCACCCTGCGCCCGGCCGCCGAACAGGACGTCGAGGCCCTGGTACGCGCCTACGACCGCAACCGCGACCACCTCAAGCGGTGGGAGCCCCGCAGGCCTGACGAGTTCTTCACCGCGGACGGACAGGCCAAGCGGCTCAAGGGCCTGCTCGAAGATCAGGCGCAGGGCCGGGCGATGGCCTGGGTGCTCGCGGACGGCGAGGAGATCGTGGGCCGCGCGACGCTCAGCGGCATCGTCCGCGGCCCCTGGCTGAGCGCCGACCTCGGCTACTGGGTGGACGGCGGCTACGTCGGGCGCGGCCTGGCCACCGGCACCGTGCGGGAGGTGTGCCGGATGGCCGACGAGGAGCTGCGGCTGCACCGGATCGCGGCCAGCACCCTGCTCGACAACGCGGCCTCGCAGAACGTGCTGCTCAAGACCGGGTTCGAGCCGTACGGCACCGCCGAGCGCTACCTCGAGATCGACGGCAGGTGGCAGACCAACCGCCTCTTCCAGAGGATCCTCAACGACCGCCCGGCCTTCTCCTTCTGAGTCACACGCTGGGGCGGGTCGACTCCGCGTCGTGCGTCATGCCTTCGATGTGGGCCATCGCCTCCTGGACGCGCAACACGCCCGGCCGGTGCGGGCGCCGCCGCTGCCACGGGTGCGGCCCCGCCGGCGGGCGGTACTCCACCCCGAGCGCGTCCAGCCGCCCCAGGTGCTCCTCCAGCCGTCCCTCGAAGCCGTCGGCGGGGCCGGCCCACGCGATCTCCGCCAGCGCGCACGCCCGCGGCCACAGGCGGTAGTCGACCGTGCGGGCGTCGGGCACGCGCTCGGTCCAGAGCTGCGCCTGGGCCCCCAGGACCCGGGCGCGCTCCTCCTCCGTCCACGAGGCCGGCGCGGGGTCGAAGGCGGCCACGTCCGAGACTGTGGTGGCGTCGCCGATGGCCATGGGCTCCTCCGCCGAAGAAGCCTCCGCGTAGTCGAAGTACAGCGGGAACACCGGGGTCGCCACCACGTCGTGCCCGGCCGCGGCGGCCCGGCGGCCCACCCCCATGCCCCGCCACGGCATGACCACGGTGTCCTCCCGCAGCCCGCCGCTGACGAACGCCTCGTCCCACACCACGGCCCGCGCACCCCGCTCGGCCAGCGCGTCCGCGAGCCGCCGCAGGAACCACGCCTGCAGGTCGTTGGAGGTGGCCAGCCCGAGCGAGTCGCGGTACGCGGTGATCTCGGCGGACCCGCCCCAATGGTCCAGCACGACCTCGTCACCGCCGATGTGCACGTAGGGAGTCTCGCCCAGCGCCCCGATCAGCTCGTCGAAGATCGTGGTCAGGAACTCGACGGTCGGCGGCAGCGGCGACAGGATCGCCGAGGAGATGCCCCACCGGTCGAGCACGTCGTACCGCTCTCCGGTGGCCCCGAGCGACGGGTACGCCGCCAGGATCGCCGACGCGTGCCCGGGCACGTCGATCTCGGGGACGACCGTGACGCACCGGGCGCGGGCGTAGGCGCCGATCTCGGCCAGGTCGTCGAGCGTGTAGTAGCCCCCGTGCGGCAGGTCGTCGTACGTGTCCGGCTCCCGCCAGTAGTTGGACGCCGTACGCGGCCGGTGCGAGGAGACCTCGTGCAGCAGCGGGTACGCCCTGCTCTCCACCCGCCACCCCTGGTCGTCCACCAGGTGCAGGTGGAGGCGGTTGAGCTTGTGCGTCGCCATCAGGTCGAGCAGGCGGAAGATCTCCCGCTTGGGGAAGAAGTGCCGCGCCACGTCCAGGTGCAGCCCGCGCCAGGCGAAGCGCGGCGCGTCCTCGATCCGCACCCCTGGAACGGGCCACGAGGCCCCGGTGGAGAACCGGTAGGAGGCGGCGGGCAGCAACTGATGCAGCGACTGCGCCGCGTAGAAGGCCCCGGCCCGTCCGCCGGCCACGATCTCCACGCCCCGCGAACCCACCGTCAGCCGGTACGCCTCCTCGCCGAGCGCCGGATCCCGCCGGACGTCGATCTCACCGGCGTCGCCGGGCCGCAGGTCGAGCCGCGGAAGCGCGAGGCGTACGGCGTCCACCAGGTCGCCGGACACGGTCGCGCCCGAGGTCAGCTCGAAGGAACCGGAAAGATCGCTGAGCAGCTCTGGGCGAGGAATCATGTTTCGAGATAGTGCTGCAATCCGTTCGCCAGCGCCAGCGCGATCTTCTGCCGGAAGCCGGGATCCTGGAACTTGGCCGCCTCGGCGGCGTTGCGCATGTTGCCGCACTCGATGAAGATCTTCGGCACGGTCGACAGGTTGAGGCCGCCGAGATCGTTGCGGTAGTCGAGCGCGTTGCGGCCGATGTAGGTGGAGTACGGCAGGCCCGTGCCCTTGGCGAACGCGTTGCGCACGTCGATGCCGAGCCTGCTGGAGGCGCCCACGACCTTGTCCACGGGGCCGTTGATCTTCTTCGGCATGATGACGTGGAAGCCGTGGTTGGCGGGGGCCGCACCGTCGCCGTGGATGGAGATCGCCGCGTCGGCGCGGGCCTTGTTGCCGATGGCGGCCCGCTGGGTGATGCACGGGCCCACACCGTCGTTGCTCGTCCTGGTCAGCTTGACCGTGGCCCCACGGGATTCGAGGATCTTGACGAGCCGCTTGGAGACGTCGAAGGAGAAGGCGGCCTCGGTGTAGCCGCTGTTGGTCTGGGTGCCCGTCGTGTCGCAGGGCTTCCACTTGGTCAGCACGTTGACCTTGCGGTTGACGGCCGCGGGGTCGCGGTAGTTGCCGCCGTTGTGGCCCGGGTCGATCACGACGACCTTGCCCTCCAGGGCCTTGGCGTCGGGCGGGGACTGCTTGGCGGAAGTCCGCTTGGCGGGAGTCTGCTCGGAGGGAGTCTGCTCGGAGGGAGTCTGCTCGGCGGCGGTCTGCTCCGCGCTGGTCGCGGGAGCGGCCTGACCTGCCGCGGCGCCACCGGTGCCGGTGCCGCCACACGCGGAGGCGATCAGGCCGCAAACAACGAGAGCTGAGGCTGGCAGAGCACGCATGGCATCCAACTTACGGCAAGCCCGGAGCTCAAGCCCTTCTTATGCCAACTACGGCGAGCGGCGGGGAATGCTACATCCTGGCCGGGCCCCTAGCCCCTCACCAGACACGCTCGCCGATCTCCTGGCGCTCCAGCAGGGCGGCCAGCTCCCGCGCGTCCTCGGCGTCGAGCCCGAGGACGACGCGGGGCCGGCCCCACGGGTGGTCGAGGGAGTGGGCGACGTAACTGGCGACCGACTCGGCGGCGCCGTCGACGCCCCGCCCCCTCCCCGCCCGCCAGTGGCCCCAGGCGCGCTCGAGCTCGGCCGCCGCGCGCTGGGCGCAAGACACTAGTTCCGGATCACGCATGACTGTTCCCCCGGATCAGATCGTGGCCGGATCGAATCCGGCCACAAATAGCATGACCCTGACGAGTAAACAGCCGCGCGGCCACGTCTCCGCGCGGCTTGACCCAGCCTTGATCCTCTTTTAAGCGGGACCCGTGCTGCGTCGCACGATCAGCTCGGGGCGGATCTCGCGCAGGCGCGAGACCTTCGCGGGGTCCCCGATCCGGTCGCTCAGCAGCGCCGCCGCCGACCTTCCCATGGTGCGGCGGGGCTGGTCGACCGAGGTGAGCGAGATGTGGTGGGAGGCCGACAGGTGCGTGTTGTCGTAGCCGACCACCGAGAGGTCTTGCGGGACTCGCAGGCCCAGGTCGCTGGCGGCCGAGAGCACGCCGAGCGCGACCACGTCATTGGCGGCGAAGATCGCCGTGGGCCTGGGGTCGCGGGTGAGCAGCGCCGTTGCCGCCTCCCTGCCACCCTCCTCGGTCGAGTCCGCGGCCTCGACCATGATGTACGGCGCCAGCGAGTGCCTGCGCATGGCCACGAGGTAGCCCTCGCAGCGCGACGAGCGCCGGCCCTCGATGTGCGCGATGCGCTTGTGGCCGAGTTCGACCAGGTGGTCGATGGCCAGGCGAGCGCCGAGCTGGTCGTCGTCGACCACGATGTCGACTCCGTCGAGCTCGATGTCACGTTCCCCTACGACGACGGTCGGGGTGTAGGCGGTGGCCTCGATCAGCGTCTCGCTGGTCGGCGCGATGCCCAGGAGGACCAGCCCGTCCACCCTGAGCTCGAGGAAGGCCTCGACGGCCTCGTCCTCGAACGCCGGGTCCCACTGGCTGTTCCCTATGAGCATGCGCAGGCCGTCGCCGTGCAGGCTCTCCTGCAGACCGTCGAGGAACTCCGCGTAGAACGGATTGTGCAGGTCGGCGACGAGCGCGCCCACCAGATGCGTACGGCCTTCGACCAGGCTTCGCGCGACCGCGTTCGGCCGGTAGCCGAGTTCGCGGGCGGCCTGCAGCACGGCCTGGCGCCGGTGCTCGCTCACGTGCGGGGATCCGCGCAGCACGAGAGAGACCAGCGATTTCGAGACGCCGGCTCGTTCGGCGACGTTGCGGATGGTCGGTCTGGGCCGAGGCAGTGTGTCTACCTCTCTGAGCTCGGTAATGGTTGAAGTGTTGACGGGCGGTCCTGACATGTGTCTCCCCCGCGATGCGGATATGGGCACCTGTCTGACCAAACGATCGAGTTCGCGGCAGGGTACGGCCTTCTCACTGTTTGACTCAGGGAATCGTTGCGGGTTGACCCGGGGAACGGTCGGCACGGCGTCGGCTACTGTGCAGGTGTGACACCCGGGAAGTCAGCCGAGACGGCACGGCCGGCGCGGCGCAGGCTCAGTGTCGACCGGCGTCGCGAGGAGCTGATGGCGGCCGCGCTCGAGCTGTTCAGCACCCGCGACGCGGAAGACGTCTCGATCGACGACGTGGCCTCGGCGGCGGGCGCTTCGCGGGCCCTGGTCTACCACTACTTTGGTGGCAAGCAGGAGCTCTACGTGGCCGCGCTGAGGAGCGCGGCGGAGCAGCTGGAGTCCCGGCTTCGCCCCCATGAGGGCGGCAGGCCGCTGGAAGAGCTGGCCTCCGGGCTCAGGCGCTATTTCGACTTCGTCGAGGAGCACGCGGCCGGGTTCGCCGCGTTGCTGCGCGGGGGGCCCGCCAACCGGGCGGGCGAGATCGGCGAGATCGTCGACGGCGTACGCCAGCGTCTCTTCCGCCTCATCCTGAAGCAGATGCGGGTCGATGAGGCCAGCCCGGTGCTGCGCACGACCCTGCGCTCGTGGATCGCCTCCGTGGAGACGGCCGGCCTCGACTGGCTCGAGCACCGTGACATAGAGCGACCGACGCTGGAAAAGATGCTCGTCGATCACATGGTCGCGCTGCTCGGCGTGGCCGCCGCCTACGACGGCGCCGTGGCCATGCTGTTGGAACGACTCAAATAGAGAGATGGAGAGAAGGATGGCGCCGGGCGGGCGGCGCCAACTCTCCCATGCGACGTTGTGTCGCCACGACGGTGGACCAGGCCGTCGGCCTGGCTCACCCTCAACCCCCCTGAGGATCCGTGACGACCCTCACTTACTCCGAGCGCTGCTGCGGAATCCCCGCGAGCAGTGCCCGGACCTCGGTCTCCCGGTAACGCCGATGACCGCCGAGGGTTCGAATCGACGTCAACTTACCCGCCTTGGCCCACCGCGTAACGGTCTTGGGGTCGACCCTGAACATGGTCGCGACCTCAGCGGGCGTGAGCAGTGGCTCGGCCTCGGGTGTACGAGCTGACATTTGTGCGGCCTCTCCTCCGTGTGGACCGGCTTAGCGATCCTGTGACTGCCTTTGCGCGTGTCACGGATGTCCCCCTATGGCACAGAGCGTGCGGCTTTTCTGAGCCATATGCGGCATCACCCGATGTGACCATACCGCCACGCAGAGCGATTGGCGAGCCCTTCTTTGACCCAACTGCCCGCCCCCGCGGCGATGTCACGCTCGGTGATTCTAGCGACACGGTTCGTGGTATCGCAGTGAAAACGGCAAACTACTCAGTTCGCAGAAGAGAGCAGCCGGGAGACGTGACCTACTCATGCAGGTCAGACGGTCGTATTGAGCCTCAGTTGGCAGATTCCAGCTGTTGCATTGACTTCCACCGGAGGATCACCCTCTGGTACATGGCGTAGGCAAGTTCTTCTTGACCCGTGTCCAGGCCCGTCAGGGCGCCCGCCAGCTCGGCCACCGACTGGTCCGCCTGCAACGCGTCGTCGTCCATGAGGTGGACGAGGCCGCCGTAGTCGAGCTCCACCAGCGAGTGCGGGTGGAACTCCTCCAGCCACCTGGCGACGTCCTCCACGTCGAAGTTGGCCGCCACGTCGCCCAGGTGCCTGCGCAGCACGTTGAGCGCCCTGGCCGCCCGCCTCCTGGCCTGCGCCATGGAGGTGACGTAGATGAGGTTGCGTCCGGTAGCGGTCGTCACGTCCTGTCCCGGGTTGGCGGAGCCGAGCACCAGCCAGCGCTCGTTCCCATCAAACGGCACGAACCACGATGGCGGCACATGCCACGCCGTGGTGCGAATGTGCGTACGCAACGCGGACGAACCGGCCTGCCGCTTGTACCGGTCGAAGTCGTCCGCCACCTGGTCCGCGATCGCCTTGGGCACCAGATGGTCCATCAGCTTCACAGGAGTGGTGCCACGCAGCCTTGAGAACGCCAGCCACGAGCGCAAACGGCTTTGCCAGGGACAGACATAGAGACGGTCCTCGACACGCCGCAGATAGGCGTTGGGGCTCTCCTGGGCGGGAACTGGTTGAGGGGGCATACCGAGAAGGCGCATGACCGACTCGCCGTGCTCCGCATTGAGCGCGTTCGCGCGGCGCGGGCGGTCCCGTGAGTCGGCGTAGTCGGCCCACACCTTGCGCTCGGGTTCGGCGAACGCGGTCAGTGGCTCATAGACGCGGAGGTAGGCGGCATAGGGCAGCACGGAGGCATCGTGTCATGAAGCGAACCTGCGTGCACCGTTGTGGCTTACTACGCTGTGAGGTGATCTCCGTCGCAAAGGTGCGGCGGACCGGACAGGGAGTCACTACCGTGACCGACGTCTTCGGTTCGTCCCAAAAGGACGTCCACGAGCAGGTCGTGTTCTGCGCCGACGAGCAGAGCGGCCTGCGTGCCATCATCGCCATCCACAACACGGCCCTGGGCCCGGGGCTGGGAGGCACCCGCTTCTATCCGTACGAGAGCGAGAGCGCGGCCCTGGCCGACGTGCTCAACCTCGCCAAGGGCATGTCCTACAAGAACGCGCTGGCCGGGCTCGACCTGGGCGGCGGCAAGGCCGTCATCATCGGCGACCCGGCCCACGACAAGAACGAGGCGCTGCTGCGCGCGTACGGGAGGTTCGTGCAGTCGCTCGGCGGGCGCTACATCACGGCCTGCGACGTGGGCACCTACAGCGAGGACATGGACCTCATCGCCCGCGAGTCACGCTTCGTGACCGGCCGCTCGCCGGCCTACGGCGGGGCGGGGGATTCGTCCATCCTCACGGCGTTCGGCGTGTTCCAGGGCATGCGGGCCTCGGCCGAGCGCGTGTACGGCACTCCGTCGCTGCACGGCAGGCGCGTCGGCGTCGAAGGGGTCGGCAAGGTGGGCCACCGCCTGGTCGAGCTCCTGCGCGAGGACGGCGCCGAGGTCGTGATCTGCGACGTCGCCCCCAAGGCCGTCGAGCGGGTGCGCCTGCGCCATCCGGAGGTCGACGTGGTGGCCGACGCGGCCGAGCTGAGCGGATCCGACATCGACGTGTTCGCGCCGTGCGCGCTCGGCGGCGCCCTCGACGACGCGACGGTCGCCAGGCTCCGGGCGAAGATCGTCTGCGGCGGGGCCAACAACCAACTCGCCCACCCCGGGGTCGAGAAGCAACTCGCCGAGCGCGGCATCCTCTACGCGCCCGACTATGTCGTCAATTCGGGAGGCGTGATCCAGGTCGCGGACGAGATCGAGGGCTTCGACATGGAACGAGCCAGATCGAAGGCCACCCAGATCTACGACACGACCCTGAAGATCTTCCAAATCGCTGCCGATGAGGGCGTTCCGCCCGCGGTCGCAGCGGATAGGCTAGCCGAGCGCAGAATGTCGGAAGTCGGGCGTATTAGGGGCATTTGGCTGGGCCGCTGACGGCCCACGCCCATACGACGTACCGAGCTGGGCACAAAACAGGTACGGTAATAGGCGAACGATAGGCTGACGCCCAAAGAGACGCGGCGTCAGTGTGTGGTGCGTTAGCGACGAGGGGGTCGGGGACGACCCCACACGAGGGGGTCGAGCCAATGGGGCGCGGCCGAGCAAAGGCCAAGCAGGTCAAGGTTGCTCGCCAGCTGAAGTACAACAGCGGTGGCACGGATCTTGACCGTCTTCGCGATGAACTCGGGGTCGGAGACTCCAGCAGCAATGACGACGCCGACGACCTCAACGATGAGCTGGCGGATCGCTATGCCGATTACGCCGATGACTATGGCGCCGGAGACGACGAAGACGACCGTCCTCCCGGCCGTCGATAGCCGTTCCTGGTTGACGTGACGAGGACCGGCGCCCGCGCCGGATTCTCGTTCACGCTCGTCGGGCCCCACGGGTAACCGTGGGGCTTTCGTCACGTGGTCGTCTTTTCCAGGAAGTCCGCGATGACCGGTGCGATCTCCGGGAGCTTCTCCTCCAGCGCGAAGTGCCCGGTGTCGAAGACGTGCACCTCCGCCTCGGGCACGTCCCGCCGGTACGCGTGGGCGCCCGGCTCCAGGAAGATCGCGTCTCCCCGCCCCCAGAGCACCAGCGTCGGCGGGCGGTGCAGGCGTAGCCATGCCTGCCAGGCCGGGTAGCGCGCGAGGTTCCCGGCGTAGTCGCGGGCGAGGGCCAGCTGCGCTTCCTTGCGTCCCGGCAGGTCCAGGAAGTGCTGGTCGAGCGTCCATCCGTCGGGCGCCACGAGCGCCGGGTCCGCCGTGCCGTCCTCGTACTGGCCGCGGGTGAACGGCAGCGTGAACAGCTCTCCGGACGGCGCCTTGACGGCCTGGCGCGCCACCTCGGACAGCCCTTCGTCGTACGCGTTGGCGTTCTGCACGATGAGCCCGGCGATCCACTCGGGATGCCGCTCGGCCACCCGGAACCCGACGGGCCCGCCGAAGTCGAACGCGTACAGCACGAACGGCCCGAGCCCGATCGCCCGCACGAACCCCTCGACGACGTCGGCCAGCCGGTCGAAGGAGTACTCGAAACCGTCGGGGACCCGCGTGTGCCCGAATCCGGGATAGTCGGGTGCGATCACCCGATAGCGGCCGCCCAGGGCGTCCATGAGCCGCCGGTACTGGTGCGACGCGGACGGGAACCCGTGCAGCAACAGCAGCGGGACCCCGCCTTCCGGCCCCGCCTCCCGGTAGAAGACCTCGACCCCCTCGACGTCCACGAACCCGTGCCTGATGTGTGGAATCCGCATCTCACATGCCTCTTTCTCGCGAAGACACATTAGTTATAGACCGATGGGCGCTAATGGGTCAAATCATGGATGTAGCATTAGCGGCATGGAGTTGCTGACGGGTGAGCCCCTGGCCCTGGACCTGGTCAACACACGGTCCCGCGACCACGACGCCCTGGACCGGGCCGCCGACTTCGGCGACTGGCTGGCCAGGCAGTCGGACCGCCTCACCCCGCCCGGCGGGCCCTTCCCGGCCGCCGACCTGGCCGCCGTCCGCCGGCTGCGCGGCCATGTGGAGGCGGCCCTGGACGCCGCCCGCCAGGCCGTCCCCGCGCCGCCCGACTCGATCGCGGCGATCAACGAGGCCCTGCGGCTCTCCCCGCCGTACCCTCGGCTGGAGGCCCGGGGAGTCGTCTTCACGAGCGTCGCGCGGCGGGACGGCACGGACGTGAGCCGCCTGCTCACGCAGCTCGCCGAGGCGGCCGTGGAGCTGCTGACGGACCCCGACGTGGGCAAGGTCCGCTCCTGCGAGGCGCCCGACTGCCGGATGCTCTTCCTCCCGGCCCACCCCCGCCGCCGCTGGTGCTCACCGACGCTCTGCGGCAACCGGATCCGCGTCGCCCGCTACTACCAGCGGCACAAGCCGGATCACTCCCAGACGTAGAGCGCGGCGCCCAGGAGGACCACGGTGAGCGCGCAGGCCCAGCCGCGCACGGTGTTGAAGCGGGTCCAGCGAGGCAGGTAGTCGGCCCAGTCGACCTCGCCCGCGTCGATCGCGTTGTTCAGCGGGACGTTGACCGCTCCCGTCACCATGATCGAGCCGGCGAAGGCGACGACGGCGCCCGCGACGGCCAGGATGCCCGGCAGGCTGCCGGGTCCGGCCACGAACAGCAGGATCCCGGCGACCAGCGCGAGGATCGGCGCCAGCATGAAGGTGGACAGGAACGCCGGATTGAGGATCTTCTGGTTGATGCTCCGCATGACGGCTGCCGCCTGCTCCTTGTCGACGGCGTCGAGGCCCGGCATCACCGACGTCGAGAAGGCGAAGTAGACCCCTGCCATGAGGCCGTTGAGCACGAGCGCGAGGATCACCGCGACGGCCGCGAGTACGTCCATGCGGCAATGATCCCGCGCGGGCGGGATCTTTTCCACGGGGTTGTCGCCCGCGGTTGCTAGCCTGCCGGGCATGCTGGAGATCGGTGACGTCGTGGCCGTGCCCCTGCCGCTCGGCGGTTTCGGCGCGTGCCAGGTGACGGCGGCGGGCGGCGAGCTGACGGTGTGCGTGTTCGACTGGCATTCCGACGCGGCGCCCGCGCTCGACGACCTGCGCGCGGCCCGCCCGCTGATCATCGACCACCACAGCTGGGAGGGCGTCCCCCAGATCCTGTCCGTCGACGCGGCCGCCCCGCTGCCCGCCGGTTTCGTCCGGCTCGGGTCGCTGCCGGTGAGCGCCGGCATGCCGCGCTCGACCAGCGCGTACGGCGGATGGCCCGCCCTGGGCGTGCAGGTCGTCCTGCAGCGGCACTGGGACCTGCGGGTGCCCGACGAGGTCAAGGCCGCCTACAAGGGCGCCGCTCCCGGGCAGATCGAGGCCGACTTCGGCGGCCGGCGGATCCGCAGGCCGGCCATGGTGTCCGGGCTCGACCTGCGGGAGCTCCACGGCGAGGTGCGCTGGGCCGGGCTGGACGCGCTGCCCCGGGTGACCTCGCTGACCTGGGCCGGGCCCGATCGGGGCCTCGCCGCCGCCCTCTCGTCCCGGCCGATCATCACCAGCCTGCACTGGGCCGATCCGCCCGGCGAGGTCGATCTGGGCGGGACGCATCTCAACGATCTGACGTTCGCCGGAGCCTCGCCGCGCCGGCTCGTCCTGCCGCCCACCCTGACCCGCCTGCGCCTGGACGCGGCGCCGCCCGAGCTCGTCACTGCGGCCGCCGGCGGGCGGTGGATCCGCGTGACGACCCGCTCCGGCGTCCCCGCCGGGCTGAGCGGCGTGCGCGAGGTGGCGATGGAGGTGGCGGGCGACCTGCGGCTCGCGGCGCTGGACGGGCTCGCCGAGCTGGAGTCGCTGCGGATCCAGTGGCTCCGCTCGTACGGCGGGCTCGTCGGCGCGACCGCGTTCCCCAAGCTGCACACGCTGGAGCTGATCGACGCGTACGGGGTCGACGCGTCGATGCTGCCCCCGCCCGGCAGCGCCCTGCGGCACGTCAGCGTCGCCTCGCTCAGGAGCAGCCAGAGCGGGCCGATCAAGCAGCGCTACCGGGGATCGGAGGTGCAGGTCCGGCTACGCGGCGCCAAGTCGGACAAGTGGCTGGCCGCCAACATCGACAATCCGCTGCGCAACTGGGTCGACGACGACCGACGGGCGGGAGCGGCGGCGTGCCGGGCCTACACGACGGCCTCCGAGTCCATCGGGCGGCTGAGCGCCGACGATCCGGGCGGGGTGGCCGACGCCAGGCAGACGCTGCGGGAGTTCGTGGAGAGGCTCAACGACCTCGACGGACGGCACGGGATGATCGACACGTTGCGGCGGGAGGAGGCGGGCGACGCCTTCATGGCGCTGGCGGCGCGGGCGGGCGTGCCCTCGGGCGAGGCCGGCTCATGGTTCGACGAGTGGCGTGATTTCTGAGGCCAGCGTCTGGCCCGCCTCGACCGCCTCGCGCAGGCTCCTGGCCAGCGTGTCCGCCTGCTCGGTCAGGTCGCGCAGGCCCTCGGCGTCGCCGGTCTGCGCCAGCAGGTCCCGATATCTGTCATTGCTGCGCTGCAGCTCCTGGGCGCGCAGGGCCGAGTCGGCCGCCTTGACGCGGCCGGCGTACACCTCCAGCTCCCACACCCGCTCGGTGACCGCCGCCACGGAGCGGCGCAGGGCCTCCTGCTGGGGTTCGAGCACGGCGGCCAGCTCGGGCGTCATCAGCTCCACCCGCGCCTCGGCCTGCTCGGCCCGCAGCTCCGTCTGCGTACGCAGGAGGCGGGCGACGTGCCACAGCCGCTCGGGGAGCACGACGTCGTTGGCGACGGTGTCGAGGAGCCCCAGGCGGTTCACCCGGGAGTCGGTCACCTCCAGGATCGCCTGCCTGGCCCGGGCCAGCAGGGTGAGAGCCTCGGAGTCCAGCTCGGCGGGGTGGACGTGACGCTCGCCGCCCCTCCGCTCCGGCTCGGGCCGGGAGACGCCGATGTAGAGCACCATGACGAGGAAGACCATCAGCCCCGCCATCCCCGCCGACTCGTGGTCGGTCCTGAGGGCCGCGGCGCCGAACAGCGCGCCGCTCAGCCCCGTGACCCCCGCGGCGACGCCGAGCAGGCGCCTCATCCACGGCGGCGGCGCGGGCTCCCGGCGGCCGAGCAACAGCGTCCGGACACCGCGGATCCGCCGCCGTTCCCGCCGGGAGGCGGCGGGATCCACGATCGGTTCGTTCATACGCGACGCCTCCCCCACTAGGCTGCTCCCCGAGCACACCGCGTGCGGCCCCGCCGGATCCACCAGCCCCGTGTGCGAATGTGGTGCAGATGTCGTGCAGCTACGCTTTCCCCCGTGTCACGACTTCCAGAGCTTTATGTCGCCGTGGACGTGGAGGCCGACGGGCCGATCCCGGGCCCGTACAGCATGATCTCCCTGGGGATGGCCGTGGCCGGGCGGCCCGGCCTGACCTTCTACACGGAGCTGCGGCCGATCTCCGACGACTTCGTGCCCGAGGCGCTGGCCGTCTCGGGTCTTGACCGCGACCGGCTGCTGCGCGAGGCCCCCGCGCCCGAGGTGGCCATGGCGGCGGCCGCCCGCTGGGTCGACGGCCTGCGGAAGGTCGGCCGCCCGGTGTTCCTGGCCGCGCCCGCGGTGTGGGACGGGATGTTCGTGCACTGGTATTTCGTACGGTTCACCGGCAAGAGCCCGTTCGGGGTGACCGGCTCGGGTATCGACCTGCGCAGCTACTGGATGGGGCAGACCGGCTGCCAGTGGTCGGAGACGGGCAAGAGGACCATGAAGCGGCGGCTGGGCCTCGAAGGGCTGCCGCACACGCATCACGCCGAGGAGGACGCGGCGGAGCTGGCGCGGATGTTCGAGGCGGTCATTCTCACGAGATCTTCAGAATCCGCACAGGAAGCTCTGAGGGATCCCGGAGAGCGTTGAGGGGACCGGAGATTCCCCCCTCGCTCGTATCGGACGGTGGTCCCGCATGGCCTCGACCTCGACCTCGGTGAAGCCCGCTGCCCGCTCGACGGGCCGCGCGGTGGTGCGTCTCGGCCTTCTGGGGCTGGTCGCGATCGGCATCATGGGCGCCGCCCTCGAGCTCGCCTTCGAACGCCACTGGCAGAGCCCGGTGCAGCTGATCCCGTGGGTGGCACTGGCGCTGCTGGGGTTCGCGCTCGTGCTGCTCGCCCTGCGCGACACTCCCCGGGCGGTCACCGTCGTACGGGTGGTCGCGCTGGTCGTGCTGCTCGCGTCCGCGTACGGCGTCTTCATGCACGTGTCCGTCAACCACGGCGCGGGCGCGGCCGATCCCACGTGGGACACCCTCTCCCCGCTCACCCAATGGTGGTACGCGCTCACCAAGTCGGTCGGCCAGGCGCCGCCGCTCGCCCCCGGCATGCTCGCCCAGAGCGCGCTGCTGCTCTCGCTGGCCACGCTGACGTCCAAGACCGATCGTCCGTGAACGGCGGCTGAACGTTCCCGCATCGGAACCTTTCCCCCACCTTTCGCGTCACACCCAGACAAAGCGCGTGTGACTCGTGAGGCTGGTGAGGTTCGAGTGGCGTTAGGTCGTACATTCATAGCGGCGGTCGCGGTGGCGGCCACCGTGTTCAGTGCTGACGGGGCGGCGGCGAAGACGGAGCCCGCGCCCCAGGCGGAGCCCCGGCCGCCCGTTCCGGCGGTGGCCGTGTCCGCGCCCGTGTCCGCGCCCGTGTCCACGCCCGCCGCCGCCGTCGCGGCGGAGCCCGAGTGCGTCCGCATCAAGGGCGCGGAGGCCTGCGTCGGGCCGGACGGGAGCGACCGTCCGGGCATCACGATCGAGGACACGGCGAACGACGAGCTCCACGCCACCGTGGAGTACTACCTCAACGGTTACCTGGGCACCAAGTACGTCATCCACAACCTGGGGCGTAAGGGCGAGGTCCGGGGTAACCGAGAGATCGGGAAGATCGTGACGTTCCGGGCGGCGGTTTACGAGGGCAACCACCGGGTGCGGTTCGGGCGATGGAAGACTGTCCGCAACATCACGAAATATCCGATCAAGCGGGAGACGCGGGTCACGACGGCCGCCGCGCGGTCCCGGTCCAAGGTGTGCACCTCCACGAAGGGGGCCTCCACCCTGTGCTTCAACGAGCGGAACACCGTCGTGTTCGCCTGTGACACGAGCGCCGACCAGTACCAGGCCCGCGCCGAGTACTTCATCGCCGGCGACCCGACCGCTCGTTTCGAGATCCACCAGCTGGCCGGGGTGAACACCTGCGGCAAGGCCGAGCACGGGGATCTCGCCGTCAGCATGTACCGCGCCTCGCTCTTCGACCACAACCGGCGGGTCGCCACCAGGCTGTACAAGTACAACTAGACGAAGGGCCTGATGATCTCCCGTACGGCCTCGGCGGACTCCCTCGGGTTGTCGTCGTGGGCGAGGCTGCTCAGCAGCTCGCGCAGGTGGAACACCCGCATACGGTCCTGCCAGCCGTCGGCCAGGTGCGCCGCGTCCGCGTACGCCTCGAAGAAGCGGTCCGAGGCGGCCGGGCGCGGCGAGCACCAGAGCATGCTGAGGTCGGCCTCGGCCCAGCTGTAGGAGACGGCCGGGTCGATCAGCGCCGGGCCGCCCGCGCGGCCGGACAGGATGTTCTCGCGCCACAGGTCGCCGTGCGTCAGCACCGGCGGCCGTGGCGGGAGCAGGTCGGGCAGGGCGGCACACAGGCGTTCGAGCGCCCGCCGCTCCTCGCGGCCGAACGCCGCCGCCACCAGCGGCTCCGGCAGCCAGCGCAGGATCCTGCGCTCGGCGAAGAACGCGTGGCCGTCGGCGTCCCAGCTGTTGTCCTGGCGCAGCCGCCCCAGCCAGCCGTCCCGGTGCCAGCCGAACCTGTCGGCCGCGGTCGTGGTGTGGAGGGTGGCCAGGGTGCGGGCCAGGTCCTCCCAGAAGCGCTCGTCGCCGTCGCGGCGCGGTGGCAGGGGTTCGAGCACGAGCAGGCCGGGAGTGGCCGCCAGCACCTCGGGCGTGGTGACTCCGCCCAGCTCGCGCAGTGCCCGCAGCCCCTCGGCCTCCACCTCGAACAGGCCGGGCACGGGGGTGCGCAGGGTCTTCGCGAACACGCGCGAGCCGTCGCGCAGGGTCGCCAGGCCGGCCAGCGCCACCACTCCCCCGCCGGCCGCCTCCGCGGACACGGCGTCGAACCCGGCCTCCCGCAGCCGTACGAGCAAGAGATCCACGATCGGCCCCCATGAAAGTTTCAACGGTGTTTGACGGGCGAGGCGGCACACCTCATGATCATGATGCCTCCTGGTCAGGAGGAGGCGTCGAGTGAATTCCGCTATCCATGGCGAGGAACGCCGATGCCCACACCGCTGTTACGAGCCGCGTCCGCCCTCCTGCTGACGCTGACCGCCCTCAACGCCCCCGCGGCCCACGCCGACGACGTCACCCCGGTAGCGGTGACCGTCAACGCGCGTGCCGCTCTCGCCACCGTCCCCGGAACCGGCATCGGCTCCAACCATGCGATCTGGGACACCAATCTCGGGACCGACGACACCGCCGACCGGCTCAAGGACGCCGGCGTGAAGATGCTGCGCTATCCCGGCGGGTCGTACTCCGACATCTACCACTGGGCCACCCACACCGCCCCCGGCGGCTACGTGGCGCCCAACACCGACTTCGACACGTTCATGCGCGGCGTCCGCCGTACCGGGGCGCAGGCCATGGTGACCGCCAACTACGGCACCGGCACCGCCGAGGAGGCCGCGGCCTGGGTCCGCCAGGCCAACGTCACCAAGGGCTACGGCATCAAGTACTGGGAGATCGGCAACGAGAACTACGGCAACGGCCACTACGGCTCCGCCTGGGAGGCCGACGACCACGCCGACAAGAGCCCGGCCGAGTACGCCCGCAACGTCGTGGCCTACGCGGACGCGATGAAGGCGGTCGACCCGACCATCAAGATCGGCGCGGTGCTGACCACGGCCGCCAACTGGCCCGACGCCATCACCGGCGACGGCGACAGCGGCACCTGGAACAAGGTCGTCCTCGCGAACGCCGGATCGAAGATCGACTTCGTGATCCTGCACTGGTACCCCGGCGCCCTCGACAGGGCCGGCCACGTGACCGACATGATCCAGCTCACCCGCCAGCAGATCGCCAAGTACGTGGGGCCCGGCTCGGAGCGGATCGGCATCGCGATGACCGAGTTCAACACCGGGTCCAGCAGCAACGGCACCAACACCCAGCCCGGCGCGCTGGCCGCCGCCGACGCGTACGCGACGCTGCTGGCGAACGGGGTGTTCACGGTCGACTGGTGGAACGTCCACAACGGGATCGGCACCGTCACCCAGGTCGAGGGGCACACCGACTACGGCGACTTCGGCCTGCTGTCGAGCGGCACCTGCACCTCCGACAACAGCGTCTGCGAGCCCGCGCTCAACACGCCCTTCGCCCCCTATTACGCGCTCCAGATGGTGAGCAAGTTCGCCCGGCCGGGCGACCAGTTCGTCCGCGCCGCGACCGACCAGGCCAAGGTCGTCGCGCACGCCGCCCGCCGGCCCAACGGGGATCTGGCGGTCATGCTGATCAACACCTCGAACGACACGTCGTACCCCGTCGCGATCGACTACTCCGGCTACACCCCGGCGGCCGGCGCGCCCACCGTACTGACCCACACCAACGGCGCCACCGCCATCACCACCTCGACCGGCGGGACCGCGGCCGGCCAGACGCTGCCGCCGCTCTCCCTGACCACCCTCGTCCTGCACCCCGCGTCCCCGCAGACCGGCCTCCCCGGCGCCCCCGGCCAGCCGGCGGCCACGCAGGTGACGGACACGACCGCCACGATCTCCTGGCCCGGCGCCGCCCCCGGCTCGCGCCCCATCGCCAAGTACGAGCTCTACCGCCAGCACGGAGCCGTCAGCGAGCAGCTCGGCGAGACCTCCGGCACCTCGTTCACCGTGAACAACCTCAAGCCGGGCACCCGCTACACGATCAACGTGATCGCCCGTGACAGCGGCGGCGGCCTGTCGTGGGCCTCCCCGCCGCTGACGTTCACGACCGGCACTCCCGCCACCAGCTCCTGCTCGGTACGGCTGACCGTCACGACCGACTGGGCCAGCGGCTACGTCGGCGCCATCGACATCACCAACAACGGCGCCCCGGTCAGCGGCTGGACCCTGAACTTCGGCTGGCCCAGGTCATGGCAGAGCCTGGGCAGCGGCTGGGGCGGCGTCTGGACGCAGACCGGGCCGGACGTGAAGGTCGTCAACGAGGCGGGCAACGGCGCCCTCGCCACGGGGGCCACCGCCACGGTCGGCTTCGTCGGCAACTACTCCGGCCCGAACGTCCTGCCCGCCGTCTTCACCCTCAACGGGTCCGTCTGCACGACCCGGTGACAGCGCGATCCGGGGCCGCTTCGGCGGCCCCGGATCTCAGGAGGTCACGGGGCGCCAGGTGGAGAGGATGAACACCACCAGGAGGGTGGTCATGAGGGCATCGCCGACGTGCAGGACGTACAGCCCCACCGGGTACGACTCGTGCAGGACGGAACCAGCGATCATCATGGCCTGGAACCCGAGCCACACCAGGAGTCCGAACCCCACGGCCTCGCGCCGCGTGCGGATCCGGAACCGGCTCAACAGCACGGCCATGACCAGCACCTCGATGAGGTTCCTCCCAAGCTGCCCCGCGAGCTCCCAGGGCTGCGGCGCGGCGGTGGCCACGCCGCGCAGCGACGCCCACACCCCGCCGAAAACCATGTAGTAGACGGAGCTCGCGACGAGCGTCGCGACCGCCGCGGCCCCTACGGCCCAGTAGTTGATTCTGTTCATGCCGGTCATTGTGGGCAGCCGCGCAGGAGGCGGACAAAGGCTATCTCCGCATGCCAGCGATGAGTCTGGCTCATCGATGGGGTGAGCGGTCCGTCGTTGTTCCGGCGCGGGCATCGGCGAACGATGAAGAGCATGAGACTCTCAGATCCCCCTTGCCGCCCCGGCCGTCTCTGGTTGACCAACGCCCAGCTGTTCGACGGGACCGGCGGCCCCGTCCGGCCGGCCGCCGGGATCCTCGTCGGGGACGGCGTGGTCAGGCTGGTCGGGCGGGCCGGCGACGGTGTGCCCGACGGGGCGGAGGTCGTCGACGTGGCGGGCCGTACCGTCCTGCCCGGCTTGATCGACGCCCACGCGCACGTGTTCGCAACGCCGCCCGCGCCCGCCGAGGGGGCCGAGCCGCTGTGGCCGGACGTGACCGCGCACTTCCTGGCCGCGCGGTTGCGGGAGACGTTGCGGATGGGGTTCACGACGCTGCGCGACGTCGGCTCGTACGGCGACGCGGTCGTCACGGCTCGCCAGGCGATGCGGTACGGGGCCTTCCGCGGGCCGCGGCTGCTGACCTGCGGCCGGATCGTGTCGGCCACCGCGCCCGGCGGCCGGTTCTTCGACGGGATGTACCGGGAGGCGGACGGGCCGGACGAGGTGCGCAAGGCCGTGCGCGAGCAGGTGCGGCGGGGCGCCGACTTCATCAAGATCATGTCCACCGGGGCGCGCTCGGTCGAGCTGGAGGACCCGCGGCCCGCGCAGGTGACCGAGGAGGAGATGGCCGCGCTGGTGGACGAGGCGCACCGGCTCGGGTACCGGGTGGCGGCGCACGCGGAGGGCCTGCCCGGCACGGAGTTGTCGATCAGGCACGGCGTGGACACCGTCGAGCACGGCATGTACCTCCACCGGCGGCCTGACCTGCTGGACATGATGGCCGCGGCCGGGCAGATCCTCGTGCCTACGCTGTCGTGCTACTACGGCGTCGCGGGCCTCTCCGAGCATTTCTCCGGGGACGGCTCTCATGGAGCGTGGACGCCGCCGTTGGTGGAGCTCGCCGAGCACAACCTGGTCGAAGCCGGCCGTACGCTCGCCGCGGCCCGCGCGGCCGGCGTGCCGATCGCGCTCGGCCACGACTGGCAGCCGTTCTCCGACGCCGCCGTCGAGGTCGTACGCATGGTCCGGCACGGCATGAGCCCCGCCGAGACGCTGGTCGCGGCGACCGCCACGGCGGCCCGGGCCCTCGGGCTGGACGAGCGCCTGGGCACCGTCGAACCCGGCAAGCTCGCCGACCTGGTCGTGGTGGACGGCGACCCGCTGGCCGAGCCCGCGGTGCTGCGTGACCGTACGCGGATCTGGCTGGTGTTTCAGCTCGGCGAGCCCGTGGCCGGCCAGGCGCTGGAGGCCCCGCTGAGCCGCCCGGCCACCTCGGCAAACGCGCGGACCGCCGCCGTCTCCCGCTCGGCCGCCCACACCAGCGCGCTCTCCAACGACGGCAGCCCGCGCAGCGGGATCACCGACACCCCGGGATGGGTGTAGTAGTCGGACAGCGAGGCCACCGTCGGATGGACGATCTCGCCGCGGGCCACCAGCGACAGCACCTCGATCATCCGGCCCTCCCGGTGGCGGCGGCCGATCGGGCGCCCCGCCGGGGTCAGCGGCGGGTAGAGCGCCTCCAGCGTCTCGGCCGGGACCATTCCCTCGGCGTCGATCACGTGGTGGTCGCCGAGGTCCTCGGCGGTGGCGTGGCCGCGTTCGGCCAGCGGATGCCCGGCCCGCACCACCAGCGCGCGATCGTCGCGCATGAGGACGGGGCCGACGACCAGGTCCGGGCGGCGGATCGGCAGCCAGTGGGCGACGACGTCCAGCTCGGCACGGCGCAGCCGGCCCAGCGCCTCGCCGGGGAACGCCTCGTACACCACGACCTCGCAGCCCGGATGGGCCGTGGTGAACGCCCGTACGATCTCCGAGAACGCCGGGCCGCCCGCGGCGAAGTTGAGCAGGCTGACCCGCAGCACGCCGGTGATCCCCGACGCGATCTCCCGGGCCTCGGCCAGGGCCAGGTGGATCTGCTCGAACCCCGGCCGCAGCCGGTCGCGCAGCCGCTCGCCCAGCGGGGTCAGCCGCACGCGGCGGGAGGAGCGCTCGAACAGCCGGCCGCCCACGCGCGTCTCCATGGCGCGGATGGTCTGGCTCACGCGCGACTGGGACAGGTACATCCGCTCGGCGGCCCGGCCGAAATGCAGCTCCTCGGCCAGCGTCAGAAAGATCTCGATCTCCCGGAGCTCCACCGGCTCCCTCCGTCCTCCCGGGGAGGACCAGACTAGGGAGTGACCGGCATCTTCGCCTAGCGCGCCTGTTGAGAGAGCGCGTTCTCGTCAATTCCGGCATTTATAAAGGGCTCCTCCCTGGACGGGAGAAGCCCTTTACCCTAGGAGCGGGTCCACGTCTGGTTGGCGCTGCCCGCGCAGTCCCAGATCTGCAGCCGGGTGCCGTTGGCCGAGCTGGCGCCGGTCGCGTCGAGGCATCTGCCGGACTGGGGGTTGACGATCCGGCCGGTGCCGGAGTCGTAGGTCCAGCGCTGGGCGCCGGTGCCGTTGCAGTCGTACAGCTGCACCTTCGCGCCGTTGGCCGTGGCGCCGTCGGTGATGTCCATGCACTTGCCGAGCGCGCGTACCGAGCCGTCGGCGTTCCACGTCCAGCTCTGGGCGGCCGTGTTGTTGCAGTCATACAGCTGGACGGCGGTGCCGTTGGCGGTGGCGGCGCCGGCCACGTCGACGCACTTGCCGCCGATACCGGTGATCCGGCCGCCGGAGCCGCTGGCGGGCGGGGCGTAGACGCGGACGTAGTCGACGGACATCGTCTGCGGGAAGGTCGTGGTGCCGTCGGGGTAGCCGGGCCAGTAGCCGCCGACCGCCACGTTCATGATCATGAAGAACGGGTGGTCGAAGACCCATCGGTTGCCGCCGAGGTCGGCCGGCGTCCGGCGCTGGTACTCGACGCCGTCGACGTACCAGATGATCAGGTTCGGGGACCAGTCGACGGCGAAGGTGTGGAACGCGTCGGCGAAGACGCCGCCGATCGAGTACGGCGCGCCGATGCCTCCGGAGCCGGAGTAACCGGGGCCGTGGATGGTGCCGTGGACGGTGCTGGGCTCGCGGCCGATGTTCTCCATGATGTCGATCTCGCCGCTGCCGGGCCAGCCGACCTGCCCGATGTTGTCGCCGAGCATCCAGAAGGCCGGCCAGATGCCCTGGCCGCGGGGCAGTTTCATGCGCGCCTCGAACCGCCCGTACGCCCTGGTGAAGGTGGCGGCGGTGAGCAGGCGGGCGGAGGTGTACTGGCAGGTGCCGTAGTGGCACTGGTAGTTGGCCGGGTTCTCGCGGCGGGCGGTGATCACGAGGTTGCCGGCGCCGTCCATGGCGGCGTTGCGGGTGCTGTCGGTGTAGTACTGCTGCTCGTTGTTGCCCCAGCCGCTGCCGCCGATGTCGAAGCGCCACTTCGACTGGTCGACGGCACTGCCCGCGGCTCCGTTGAACTCGTCGGACCAGACCAGCGGCCCGGGGGCGGGGGCGGCGCCGGCAGTGCCCACCAGAGGGGCGAGCAGCGCGACGAGAACGGCGCCGACGGTGAATAACACTCTGAAATGGGGGGTGCGGACCATACTGATTACCTCATCCGATCCACGGCTGTCGCTTTACGGAAACAATCCGGCAACATCACGCCCATTGTCAAGAGAGCGCTCTCTCACGAACGGACTTCTGGTCAGCCGTTCTCGAGGGTGAGCAGGCCGCGGCGGAAGGCGACGGCCACGGCGGCCGCGCGGTCGTTGACGCCGAGCTTCGTGTAGATGTGCAGCACGTGGCTCTTCACCGTGGCCTCGCTGATGAACAGGCGCGTGGCGACCTCGCGGTTGGTCGCGCCGTCGGCGATGAGCTGGAGGACCTCCAGCTCCCGGGCGCTCAGCGGGTCGGCGGGCGCGCGAACCTGGCCGAGGAGCCGGGTGGCGACCGACGGGGAGAGCACGGCCTCGCCCCGCGCCGCCGTACGGACCGCGCGGACGAGCTCGTCGCGGCCGGTGTCCTTGAGGAGGTAGCCGGTGGCTCCGGCCTCGATGGCGGGCAGGACGTCCCGGTCGGTGTCGTAGGTGGTGAGTACGAGGACGCGGGCCGCGATGCCCAGCCTGGCGAGCTCCTTGATGGCCGAGACGCCGTCCATCCTGGGCATGCGGAGGTCCATGAGGATCACGTCGGGGTCGAGCGCCCGCGCGAGCTCGACGGCCTGCGCGCCGTCCCCGGCCTCGCCGAGCACCTCGAAGTCGGGGTCGCCGGCGAACATGCCACGGATGCCGTCACGGACGATGGGATGATCGTCGGCGATCAGCAGCCGGATCACGGTCTCACCCACGGGCCACCGCCGGGACGCTCGCGGAGATCGCCGTGCCGAAGCCGGGCTCGGACTCGATCTCCAGCGTGCCCGCCACCCGGCTGACCCGCTTCCGCATCGAGGTCAGGCCGAAGCCGCCGCCGTCGCCGACCCGCTCGGGGTCGAACCCGGCGCCGTCGTCACGCACGTCCAGGGTGACCACATCCTCCATGTACGACAGGGTCAGCCCGACCCGGGACGCGCCGGCGTGCTTGGCCGCGTTGGCGAGGGCCTCCTGCGCGGTGCGGAGCAGCGTCTCCTCGACCTCCGGATGCATGGGACGGACCGTACCAGTGATGGTCAGATCCGCACGTACCCCATTGAGCTCCCCCCACTGGGCGACGACCTCCGCCAGCGCGTCGGGCAACGGCGCCGCCTCCAGTTGCCCCGGCCCCACCGCGTGCATGGAGCGCCGGGCCTCGGCCAGGCTCTCCCGCGCCAGCCGGATCGCGTTGTCCACGTGTCGCCGCCACTCCTCGGTCCGGTGCGCCGCCTGGAGTTGGGTGATGATGCCGGTGAGGCCCTGGGCGAGCGTGTCGTGGATCTCCGCCGCCATGCGCTGCCGTTCGTCGAAAACGCCTGCCTCGCGGGCTTGGACCAGCAACTGGGCGTGCAGTCCGGCGTTCTCCTTCATGGTCGCTTCGAGCTGCGCCACCATCCGCTTGCGCTCGGCGCTCCGCTCGGCGGTGATCTCGCCGACGAAGCTGAACAGGCCGACCAGGGCCACGATGGCGGCGGTGAAGAACAGGAAGGCGAGGATCCCGGTCGGCGTGGGGTCGGGCAGGCCGCCGTTGTAGGTCGCGACGCTGATCGCCGCCGTGGCGGTCACCCCGACAAACCGCCATTTCCCCTTCAGGTACTGCCACGAGTGGAGATATCCGGCGAAACCAAAGAAGCTCGCGAACCACAGCCCCTGCGTACAGAGCGCTCCGATCAGCACCACCAGCCCGGCCACGTACGCCACGCCGCGGGGCACCAGCCAGATCCAGACGGCCGCGAGCGCGGCCAGGGCGAGCATGACCCACGGCCTGCCGCCCGTCTCGCCGGTCAGCAGGGAGAGCACTGTGGAGGTCCCTAGCAGAACGTACGGAGCGGCCGCCATCTGGCGCTCCAGCAGCCGCTCCCATCGGTCGAGCCGCCCGGTCATACCTCACTACTCCCAGCGGAAGAACTTGGCCGCGGCCATGCTGATGACCACAGCGTACGCGGCCATCACGGCGAGCAGCAGCGGGCTGGGAGCGCCGCCTTCCCAGACGTCCCGCAGGCTCTGCCGGAACGCGCCCAGAGGGGTGAACTCCCCGATGCGGGCCACGAAAGCGGGCATCTGCTCCGCGGGCTGCATGAGTCCGGCGAGGTAGGCCATCGGGAAGTACAGCAGGACCCCGATCCCGTTGGCGCTTCGGCCGTTCTTGGCCAGGGCCGCGATGAGCAGGCCGATGGCGAACATGGCCGCCGTACCGAGCAGGAAGACCAGCACACCGGGCAGCACCTGGGCGGGCAGGTGGGCTTTCAGCACGGTGCCGGCGACCGTCACCAGCAGGGCGCATGCGGTCAGCGCGAGGACGAGCTGCAGGAGCAACTGGACCACCAGCATGTTCACCGGGCGTACCGGTGTGATGGAGAGCCTGCGCAGGATGCCGCGCTCGCGGTAGGTGGCCATGGTGGTGGGCAGCATGTACAGGCCCACGAGCCCCACGGCGATCGCCAGCGCCATCGGCAGGAGCACGGTGTCGCCCGGGCCGATCGAGCTTCCGAAGACGACCATGATGAACAGCGGGATGAGCAGCGAGAACATCGCTCCGGGTTCGCGGGTCAGCAGCTTCAGTTCGACTATGGCGAGCTTGGTCATGATCTTCCTCCGTCAGTGGATGAGACGTTCGGTCGTCGGCGGGTCCACCAACCAGGACCTTCAGCGGCCTGGGGGCGGACATCAGGGAGACGGACGTCAGGGACCGTCGAACGAACGGCCGGTCAGCGCGACGAACGCATCGTCAAGGGTGCGCTTGTCGATGCGCAGATCGCTGACCAGGACGTGATGACGGGCGAGCTGCGCGGTGACCGCCGTGGCGAAGTCTCCCCTGCCCGTGACGACCACCCGATCCCCCGTCCTGTTCACGCCGGTCACCCCGGGCAGCCCACCCAGCTCGACCATGTCCCCCGCCATCAGCGTGAACCGCATCTGGTGCTCGGCGTCGATCCCGTCGACCAGCCCGGCCGGGGTGTCGAGCGCGACCACCCGCCCGCGGTCGAAGACGGCCACACGGTCGCAGAGCTCCTCCACCTCGTCCATGAAGTGGCTGACCAGCACCACCGTCACGCCACTCGCCCGGACCCGCTTGATCAGCTCCCAGGTGGTACGGCGAGCCTGCGGGTCGAGCCCCGTGGTCAGCTCGTCGAGGAACGCCACCCGCGGATTGCCCACCAGAGCCAGCGCGATGAACAACCGCTGCTTCTGCCCACCCGACAACTTCCCGAACCGGCCGTTGCGCTTGTCCGCCAGCCCCCACTCCTCCAGCAGCTCCCGCCAGTCGCGCGGTTCGGCGTAGAAGGAGGCGTACAGGTCGAGCGCCTCCCACACCTTGATGTTCTCGGGGAGCTGCGTGTCCTGGAGCTGCACCCCGATCTGCTCACGCACCCCGGGCCCGTCCTTGACCGGGTCGAGCCCGAGCACCTTGATCGACCCGCTGTCGGCCCGCCTCAGCCCCTCCACACACTCCACGGTGGTGGTCTTCCCGGTGCCGTTCGGACCGAGGATGCCGAAGATCTCGCCCTCCTCCACGGAGAACGACACCCCATCCAGAACCGTCAGGTCCGCGTACTTCTTGCGGAGGTCTGTGACTTCGATGACTGCCATGGCTCAAGCATCGTTTTCCCGCCCCCGGACCGAATCGATCTGCCGGCCATGCTCTCCGGTGAATGCTGCTGACCCGAAAATCCACCGAACGGTTGATGCGCCCTGCCACAACCGGGCCACTTGGCATCTTCTGCTCATCGCGTACGCGTCAGTTTCCCCGAAGACCTCGATCCACTCGAACCCCCAAGTCGACGACCACGCACCACGCCACCCTCACTCGTACCGGCAAGCGCTGGACCGCCACCGTCGACAACCTCCCGGGCGGCCACATCCTCCGGGTCCAGGGCGCGACCTGGAGAGAAACCGCGGACCACGCGAGCAGGCCGAGCGCGACGCCCTCCGCAATGCCGCCCGCACAGCGTGCTCGGCCTATCCCATCAGCACATCTCCCAGATCGTCCTCCGCACCACCTCATAGCCGGACCGCCGCGGCTGCCCAGCCGACCGTCATGGCCTTCCCCAGCGCCCATTCGGGCCCCTTGACCAGTCGAAAGGACTTTCACCCTCTCTTTCCATTTCTTCGCCACGTCGACAGGCTTGACGGAACAGCCACGAATCCAGAACAGCTTCCCCTTGGATATCCGCCTGCTTTGCAGTGCAGGCCATTTAAGACGCAGCATGAGGTGATCGCTCTTTACCGGCCGAGTCTATGATCTTCGCATGTCACTCAGATCCGCCATTCCGCTTCTGCTGGTCCTCGGTCTCGTCGCCGGCTGTGGGGTGGCCCAGGGCACCGGCACGGCCGGCGTCGAGTCCTCGAAACCGAAGGTCGCGGCGTCGGAGAACATCCAGGGACGTTGGTGGACGTGGGCGGCTTCCGAAGAGGAGAGTACGAACCCTGTGACGGACACAACCGGGGAGTTTTGCGACCGAAACCAGCCCGATGACGTGTGGTTTCTCGCTGGGACCTTCGGCGGCACCGTCAATCGGACGTGCAGAGTTCCTGCGGGACGGCCAGTGGTCTTCCCGCTGGTGAATCAGATTTGCACCGAGCAGCAATGCAAAAGGTTCATGGCCACGGCGACAGGCAAGGCGACTCTTGACGGCAAGGCGGTCACGCCAGAACGGATGGAAGACGACAACGTCACCGTGACACGTGTAGCGGGCAATCCCATGAGCGGCGAGGAGGGAACCGCCACCTTCTACGCTTGTGGCGTCTGGGTGCGCCTCCCATCGCTGAAGCCCGGCCGTCACAACCTGACTATCCGTGGCTCCTCCGGCAGCTTCCGCACAGGCGTCGACTACACGCTCATCGTCCAGCCCGACCAGCAAGCATGAGACATCTGCCGACCTTCCCTAGCGCATTCGAACACTTCATTGCGGACCGGGATTCGCGACGAGCCTGGCCCTAAAGGACGAGTGGACATGATCTCTGCCGCCCCTTCCGAACGTCTCCCCACCGCACCAGACCTGATCAAGGTGTGGTTCCAGTTCGTGCCCCGGCAAGGCTGGCTTCCCTACGACGCCGAAGGGCTCTGGGCCATGCGCCTGAGCGGGGACACCGCCCGTGTGGTCAACGCCCCGTTCCTGCAGGACGGGGTCGCCGAGGGCGACGTAGTGCGCTTCGTCACCGACGACGAGGGGCTTCACCGGGCCTGCGAGCGGGTGGAAGCGTCGGGCAACTGCACGATCCGAGTCCTGCCGGTGCCCGACGGACCGCTGGGACGCAGCGCACAGGCTGTGCACGAGCGGCTGGCCCCGTTCGGCCTGGGCGGGGAATCCTTCAGCTCAGAGCTTCCTCTGATCGCCGTCACCGTGCCCGCTGACGCAGACCTTGGACAGATCAAGGCGCTGCTGACACGCGGCCGAGCAGACGGCTGGTGGCACTTTGAGGAGTCCTGCATCACCGACGCCTGGCGAAGCGCCTAACGGTCGATTTACTCCCGGGCACTGTCGAACGGGTCCACGTTCCACAGCGCAGGCAGGTCGCTCCCGCAGAAGACGCAGACGAAGTCGTCCTCTCGCACGATGTTGCGCTCCCGACAGGCGAGGCAGCGCCGGAACACCACCTCGTTCGTGAAACCGGACGGACATCTCAGACCGGCCCGATCGAGAGCCTGAGAGACCGCCGGCCATGAACTCGTGTCCGGGCAGTACCCGGTCGACTGGTTACTGACCTCGCCGACCACCCAGCGTCCGTCCTCACGGCTGAACCCGATCTCTCCGGCGCTCAGTACCGGGCTGCCGGCGGCACACGCGACATGCTCGCTGCGGCGTGGCGCCAGCCGCAATGTGCCGTCCGTGTCGACCACGAAGGTGAACGGCTCGGCCAGTTCCGCCGCCGACCTCTCCGCGACCCACCTGTCGAAGTCAGCCCCCGAACGGATGGAACAGCCTTCGCTACCAGGCCGGACCGCAGCCTTCACGTCGGCCGGTCCCACATACCGATAGATCCGACCCCCACCGTCCACGCGAACCAACTTAGGACAGTGCCGCCACAGTCCAGAAGGTGATCAGGACGAAAGCGAGGTAGGCGCGTAATCGCTGAGCAGGAACGCCCCCCAGGATCTCAACCGTCACAGGCTTGCCGCTCTCCGTCGGCTCGACTCACGAAGACGCCCTCGGCATCAAGGCAGCCCCCGAGCACCTGACCGCCCCCGCCGATCAAGAGGAACTTCGGCTGTCGAATCCATGGGCTTCGACCTTACCCACACATATATGACGATTGCTGCCAGTAGGACCAAAAAACCTCGAACAGCCATCCTGCATTCCAAAACGTATCGGTCGTCACCACGACATATGGCGGGGCATGGTACCGCTCGAACGCCACAGCACCATCGCTGCCTGAGCGAAGGGACATGCATAAGGAAAAAGACTTCGACCGCCGTTTGCGGCTCCAGCGCACGGAAACCAACCCCCCGAAAATAGTCCACCTGGCGCTCTCTACCGACAATCACCCGCTTCGGAGAAACGCCCATATTTCGGGACTTTGATACGTTCCGGGGGGATAATATGTCCAAATTTCCTAATATCGCCTGGGTTCTTGCGGTCGGTGCCGCGCTGACTGGTGGGGTCATGCCCGCGGGCGCTCCTGCCATCGCCGCATCCGCCGTCACGAGCCGAGCACCTCAGAACCAGAATCCGGATCCGCTGGCCACCGTGCCGGCGCCGCGGGGCGACCGGATCGCCGCGGCGATGCGGGAGTACGTCCGGGACCTGGCCCAGAAGGAGCAGTTCACCGGCTCGGTGCTGGTAATACGGCGTGGGCAGGTGCTGCTGCGTACCGCTGCCGGCGCGGCCGACGAGGAGAGGCACATCCCCAACCGGCCCGACACCGTCTACCGCATCGCCTCGGTCACCAAGCAGTTCACCTCGATGCTCATGCTGAAGCTGCGCGACCGCGGGTTGCTCGGCCTGGACGACCCGATCTGCCCGCATCTCATCCCGGCATACATCGAGACCTGCCCGCAGGCCTGGCGGCCCGTCACGATCCGCCAGATCCTCACGCACACGTCCGGCATCGTCAACATCCAGGATCTGCCGGGCTTCTATGCCGAGCTCTCACAACCGACCACGACCCGGGCGCTCATCCAGCGATTCGTACACAGGCCGTTGGACTTCAAGCCCGGCACCAACTGGAAGTACAGCAACGGCGGCTACGTCCTGGCCGGGGCGATCATCCAGGCGGTGACGCACCAGCCGTACGGCACCGTCCTGCATGAAGAGATCACCGGCCCGCTCCACCTCCGGCACACCGGCTACAGCCGGGGCAATCCGCCCGCCGGGTACGCGAAGGGCTACTTCACGGTCGGATCACCGGCCCCGCCCACCAACGGCTCCCAGGCGTTCTCCGCGACCGGCATCTACTCCACCGTGGACGACATCGCCCGCTGGGACCGGTCGTTCGGCGCGGATCTGGTCGCGCCGCCCGCCACCGTCAAGCAGGCGTTCACGCCACAGTTCCCGTGTCCCCCGAACGGCTGTCTCACCCTGCCGTCGACCGCGTACGCCTTCGGCTGGGCCGTCGACCGGCTCCACGGGCACCGGCTCCGATACCACCACGGACTTCTCCAGGGCTACGCGGCGATGAACATGTACCTGCCCGATGACGACATCGAGGTAGTCGTGCTCAGCAACGTGCAGGACACCGACACGTACGGCATCGGCCGCCACCTCGCCACGATGGCCCTCGAGTCTGCGAACGCGGGGCGATCCTCGCGATGACGGGGTGCCCGTAACGGCGAAGCCCGGCGATGGCGTGGGGTGCCGTCATGGCCTGAGCAAGGAACCTTGGAAACGAGCTGAGGCGCCGCCCTCCGAGGGTGACGCCTCAGTCGTTCAGCTCTGTGCCCGGTTGACGGCTGCCGGTTTCGGGCGGTGGCTCAGCTCCGCAGCCCCAGCGCCATACCGCCCCGTGCAAACTGGGCAAAGCCCTCGGACAGCCAACCGCTTCCCGGCTGGGCAGCACGCCGTCACTGTGCGTGCTTCCATTTGGTCCGATCCCGGAGAACACGAACGTAGTCGAATCCCTGAGCTTCCAGCTGCCCCACGACCCACTGAGCAGCACGATCGTCCGGATCAAGTTCCCGCAGGTGGAATCGGAGGCTCTCGATCGCCTTCCGCTCACGGATCTTGCGCCTCTTGGGGAACAAATCCTGCGGAAGGTTGTGACACACGTCCGCGATCATGCGCATGTGCTCCAGATGTCCCAGAGCCGTGTCCGTCTCCCCGGCAGCCAACGCGCGCTTCACGAGGTGGCTGTCGGCTCGAATCTCCATGAACCCCATGGCCATCAAGATCCTTACGGCCTCCTGCGCCGAACCACGTTCCAATCCGGCGGGCCGGTCACGCGCTGTCCGCATGTCTTCCATGAACGTGAAGCAGGAGCAGTGGCCTGCACGTTCTTCAACGCAGCGCGGGTGCTCGCAGCTGTGGTCGTGCCGGTGATCACGGGACCACCGATGAAAGTCCCGCCCAATGCCCTTCGCACGTCGCGCTGTCCGATACTCCTCCCACCGTGACAGCGTCTTGGGAAGCTGCTGGAACCGCGTCATGGGCACAGCCCTGTGAAGTCCGCTCTTGATGAGCGCACCGTCGTTCATCCTGAGCACCACGGCCGCAGAGACACAGCCTTCGACGGGCACATCCCACGGCCTACGTGGCCAAGGGATCACATAGTGCGTTCCTCCCGGAGCAAGGTGAGCGGCCAGAAGCTCGGTGGCCTGCGGCTTGGCGGAACCTGAGGTCTCTCGCAACAACTCGATCATCGTGGCTGTGTCGACGGCACGAACGGTCCGAAGCGCTCTGGGCAACACCGTGCCGTAATCAGGATCTTTCGCCACAGGCCAGGGAAGTAACCACACGAATATCAGCCTGCCAGCGGAGGTGGCGACATTGCCGCCGCAAACACGAAAACGCCCGGAGCGTTTCTCGCTTCGGGGCATCTTGGCTGTTCAATGCTGGTGGTCAGGGGCAGGGTCGAACTGCCGACCTTCCGCTTTTCAGGCAAGCCGAGCACCCGTTCCCGCCGGGCTCATGACGCCGCTGACCAGGCCCCGACCATCCGCAAGCGTCCGTCAACGTCCCTGATCGTCTGCCGCGGTTGTCACTCAGTCACTCCACCAAAGAGGGTGAGCATTCACCACCTGACGTTCCGGAGCCGGTCGTACCGTTGCACACCTCTGAACGATCACACAGCGCGATCAACAGAACCCGAAACGCACAGGCCGTGAATGCTTACTCATGGTGACCATCTTGCCGTGTCACCGCGACACCCTCGCCTCTATTTCAGCGTTTCGTAAATCCCCTTCGCCGTCACAGACGGCACCGGCTGACCGGACGCCGCCTCAGCGTCGAAATCAAACCTGCTCAGGTCCGCAGTTCCCGTTTCCGCCTGGTAGGACAGCAGATAACACTTGCCATACAGCTCGAACGGAGCGAGCGTCGTCCACCCCGTCGCCCAGTTCTGCTGCCACACATTGCTGTACGAGCCGTCCTGGTCGAATTTGTCAAGACTCGCTTCGCCCGACCCGTTCTTGTACGACAGGAGGTAATACTCGCCGTACGCCTTGAAGGGGACGATTGTCGTCCACCCCGTCGTCCACCCCTGCTGCCATACCCCGCTGTACGAGCCGTCCTTGTGGAATTTACTGAGATCCGCGTTTCCCGACCCGTTCTTGTACGACAGGAGGTACGGCTCGCCGTATAGCTCGAACGGAGTGAGTGTCGTCCACCCCGCCGTCCACCCCTGCTGCCATACTCCACTGTACGAGCCGTCCCTGCCGAACTTGTCAAGACTCGCTTCGCCCGACCCGTTCTTGTACGACAGGAGATAATACTCGCCGTACGCCTTGAAGGGGACGATTGTCGTCCACCCCGCCGTCCACCCCTGCTGCCATACCCCGCTGTACGAGCCGTCCTTGTGGAATTTACTGAGATCCGCGTTTCCCGACCCGTTCTTGTACGACAGGAGGTACGGCTCGCCGTATAGCTCGAACGGAGTGAGTGTCGTCCACCCCGCGGTCCACCCCTGCTGCCATATCCCGCTGTATGAGCCGTCCTTGTGGAACTTGCTGAGATCCGCGTTTCCCGACCCGTTCTTGTACGACAGGAGATAATACTCGCCGTATAGCTCAGACGGAGTGAGCGTTGTCCAGCCGGTCGTCCACTGTTCTTCCCAAACTTGGGTTATTTGCATAATGGGAGTCTTCTTGATGGCCGGACGGGTGTCAACCGGCATGAGCGAACGGCATGATCCGCCTTTCCCGACCGAGCGAATCCGATGAAAGCATTCACGTCGTGCACAGGCCCGCGGAGGAGGTCTGTGAGACTCCCCGACGCCACCCGGCCGTGCTCACCAGTTGTGATCACGACCGGGTGGCCTTACAGCAGTCTTGCAGACTCCCCAGGTCACAGCAGGTGACTTGAGCCCAGCGCAGACACGAGTTTCGGTCAGGACAGTCGGGGGATGAGTGCGGCGGTCGCGGCCGTGACAACGCTGCGGGGCGCGTTTTCCCACGTCGCGTTGCCCGCTAAGTGCTTTATGTCAAGCCGTCCCGGAGCTCCCGGTCACGCACTGTCGCTTTGGGCCGTGTGCCTTGATTCTTACCGGTACCCCTACTCGTGGGCGTGCGCTTGGCACAGGCGCTCCGAACCGGCCGGTTCCACGACCCCTTCACATTGAGAAACGGGCATCGGAGAGCACTTCTAAGCGCTCCGAGGAGCTTTGCGACCCCATCCCCGGCGCGCGACGCGCGATTGGAAGCGCTCGCGCGCGATTCTGGCCACGCGTAGACGCAAGCCAGAGCGCTCGCATCAGCGCGGTCACGGGCGGAGATCGTGCGAGTCCGGCGAGGTCGTCAGAGGGGTGCCGGCAGCAGTAGCCGCGCGACATTTTAGTTTGAGTACTACAGCGACCCCTCAGAAGAAAAGGACGGGTGACAATCATGACGCTGGCAGAAGAGCGCGCCGAGAAGCTGTTTGAGGATTTCGAGCAGTTTGACAACGACGGCGAGGGCTATTTGACGCGCGTGGCGTATCTCCAGCTCCTCAAGGGTAGTAGCGAGAGGAAGCACAACCGCGTGGAACAACCCCCTCGACGTCGTCGCGGTACTCCCGCTGTAGGGGTGGCGCTGGAATACGGCAGACGTGGGCTGCGCCGGAGCACTGACCGGACAGAACTTTGACGCTGTCCCGTTCCCGGAATGACGTACTCCCAGGTCTGCGCCGTAGGCCAGCCGTGGAAGGCAGTCCGACCCCATGCCGGGCACGGTCATCCAGAAGAGAAACTTCGGCGTCCGGCCCCGTCGCCTGACTTGCAGTTTCCGGTGAACGCGGCCCCTTTCAGTCGTATTCGAGCGGTCCTGCGGCGGGGCCTGCCGCGCCGCACTGCGGTTCGCGCTCCCGCCGCGCCCGAGGCACCGCCTGCAACCGAGCCTTCTCCCCCGCGTCGGCAAGCTCAAAGGCAAGCAACCCAAACTGCCCGAACCCGCCCGGTGCTCCATCCGCCGCCGCTACGCCGAGGGCGAGGTCTCCCTCACAGACCTCGCCACCGACTACAGCATGGGCCGCTCCACCATCCATCGCATCATCCACGACCCCACGAACTGACCGGCCCAGGCTCCGCAACCGGTCAGTTCGTGGGGTCGTGGTCCGGGGCGAGGACGCCTGGGATCAGGCGATGGTGAGAGGTCCGTCGGCCAGGTACGCCGCCAGCGGACCGGTCATCCGGTCCCGTGTCGGCGGATGCAGGTCCAGCCCGTTGGCGTAGGTGGCGAGGTGGCCGACCTCGTCGGAGGCCATGGAGTCGAGGTCGCCGAGCAGTTCGACCGCGCGCGGAACCACCCGGGAGAGGGTGTCCTGCACGCAGTACCGGACGTACAGCGAGTCGGCGAGCGTCGACTCGTCCGGGCCGCCGTCGTCGATCCGGCGGGCGACGCCCTCCGCGGCCGACATCGCGCCCTCGGCCTCCATCAGCAGCTGGACCCGCTCGGACTCGGGCAGCCGGTTGTCGAGCAGCACCCGCTCGACCAGTGCGCTGGCGGCCCCGAGGTAGCTGCCCGTCATCAGCAGCTGGAACCAGGCGAAGCCCGCGGTCAGCATGACCTCCGGCCGCCCGTCGGGGGCCGAGGCCTGCGCCAGCAGCTCCGGCGGCACCAGGACGTCGTCGAGAGTGACCTGCTCGCTGTCCGCCCCCGCCCCGCCGACGCTTACACCCTCGCTTTCTGCGGACACCAGCGCCACCGCCGGTACCTCGCCGCCGTCGTCGCCCCAGCCGGGGACCATGACACTGACGGCGAGCAGGTCCATCGACCGGGCCAGACTGCACGGGCGCGTCCTCCCGCTGACCGACAGCCCGTCGGGCCCCGCCGTGGCGGTCATCGGGGAGAGGATTCCGGCGCCGGGGCGCTCCTCGGCGAAGCCGAACGCCACGAGTTGGTTGCCGGCGGCCACCCCCGCGACAAGCATCGACTCCTGGCCATCGTCGGGGGTGGCCAGACCGACCAGGGTGGCCATCGAGAAGTGGTGCAAGATGGTGGCCACGGCCAGCGACGGTGTCCTGCTGCCCAGCGCACGCTGCACCCGCAGAGCGTCCAAGGCGGTGGCTCCCAGCCCGCGCTGGGCAATCGGCGCCAGCAGCCCGGGACCGCCGCTGTCACGGAACAGCTGGATGCCGGGACTGTCCGGGCCCTCCAGCTCCATGAGGGATACCGCCCGCAGGCTCTCGTCCAGCCCCGGCAGCAGCTTCGCCATAGTGGCGCGTTCCCGCTCCAGAAACCGCATATCCTCTCCCACTTTCCCTGGGACGACCAACAAGGATGGGCAACAAGCCGATCAAGCTCACCCACAACGCAGCGCCGAGGAGGTCGCTGGGCCCATGACACGGGCCCCAGTGGAGAGCGCAAGGGGGCCAGCACGCCTGAACAGAGCAGGCGGCAGATCCAGCCACAGGGGCCCACTCTGGTGATCAGTACCCGGCGTTGATCAGTTCGTCGGCAAGAGACTCGACGACGGGAATCGATTCCGCCATTTGGAGTGGGGCGTCATACTCCGCGACGATGATGCACTGTTTCGTCTGCACCACGATCGCACCGGCGTGTCTGGGATCGTAGTTGATGGAGTGAGTGGCCTTGAGGAAGAGGGAGCGCTCGTCGCCCCCAGAGGTGAGGAACTTGTTGCCGGCCAGCACAAGACCGCCGACCTGGTCCTCTCCGCCGCTGAACACGGCCCTGCACTCCTTGCTGAGCTGACTCTGCTCGGCAGCACTGAGCTTATATCCCTCGGACGCAGCCAAGATTCCGCCGTCCAGCCCGACGATTGCCGCCCGGTTGACCTTGCCGGAGCCGATCAGATTGTCGTCCACATAGCGCTGCCACTCGCCCATACACAGTCCCCCAGTTGCAGCCCGGCCATGCCAGGCGATCCAGTATTTGTCATCGTCCAGTAGCTCGAACGCGTGATCAAGGCCCTCCATTCGGGTCAGTGCGATGAGCCGCAAAGTAGATGTGTTGCCGCAGGCCAGAAGGGCCTATCACGGGTGGGGCAATTCGTCTCTACGAGGGAGCACCGCGCCTCGCGGTGCTGATGTACGTCGGCGACTTCGACTGTCCCGAAGACGACATCGAACGCGACTGGGTGACCCGGACGGGCTGCTGGCCCCACGCCGAGCGGGCCCTGCTCACCCGCGACCAAGCGCTCGCCACGGGCTGCCCTCCGCCGAGGGCGAACGCGACGACCCCCGCTGGCCGGGCTTCGCCGCACGCCACGGCTTCAACGCCAACCGCCCGGTGCACTGCCATGACTGCGGAGAACGTCGGCGGGACTTCCGGATCGCCCTCAACGGCGCTGAGGGCATCAACCCGGCGGAATGGACTCCCCGGGAACTGCGGCACAGCTTCGTCTCGCTGCTCTCAGCTCATGACGTCCCGATCGAGCACATCTCACGGCTGGTCGGCCACACGAACACCCTCGTGATCGAGATGGTCTACCGCAAGCAGATCCGACCCGTCATGCAGGAAGGCGCGACGGTGATGGATGAGATCTTCCCGCTCGCTCCGGAACCGTAGTCATGCAGTTAGACACGCAGACACAAATAAGCCCCGTCCATGTGATCATGGGCGGGGCATTCTTGCTGGTAAATAATGGTGGTCAGGGGCAGGGTCGAACTGCCGACCTTCCGCTTTTCAGGCGGACGCTCGTACCAACTGAGCTACCTGACCCAGAGCGGTCCTGACGGGACTTGAACCCGCGACCTCCACCTTGACAGGGTGGCGAGCACTCCAAACTGCTCTACAGGACCTTGCGTTTCTTGCTGTTCTTTCCGTTTGCGCTCGTTTAGCTTACCAGCTTTTCGGTGGTCTTCGACCAGCCGTTTTCCGGTGCGCTAACCGCTCGCAGTGCCCCCAACGGGATTCGAACCCGTGCCGCCGCCTTGAAAGGGCGGTGTCCTAGGCCGCTAGACGATGGGGGCTCAGGATTCCCTGTCGCCTTCCGTCGGAGACCTCTGAAGCATAGGGGACGATTGCCCCTGATGCCAAAGTGGCTTACCGGCGGACGGCGATTGTGTGCCAGAGATCGGTCCCGTTGGCGACGGGGCGTTCGTTGGCTCCGGGGAAATCATACGTTGTGGGTCGGGCTCCACGTGACGCTGGATGTACACCGACTGCTCCCCCAGCCCGCCCAGCGTGATGTCGTCCCATGCCTGCATGCGCTTCGTCTCCCTGTCGAAGTACAGGACAGAGGCCTGGACGGGCGTGGGCTGGGCGTGTTCGAGGGCGCGCAGGCCGGCGCCGCCGGTCGATCCCTGGACGAGGAGGCGGGTGCCCGAGGGGAGCATGGACGTCTTCCGGGCGTGGGTGTGGCCGGCGAGGATCATGGGGGTCGCGCCGGAGAAGCCCTTGCCGACGTCCGGGTCGTGTACGGCGATCACGTCCGGCTTGTTCACCTTGGCGAGGTGGGAGCGGGCGTAGTCGCCGAGCACGGTCGGGTCCGAGTCGGCGGCCACGGATTTGTCCGGGGTGAAGCGGGGGTCGCCCAGGCCGTAGATCTTCAGGCCTGCCACGGTCTCGGTGGTGTCGTCCAGGACGATGGAGTTCTTCTGCTTCTCGACCGCTTTCTGGGTGGTCATCGAGTCGTGGTTGCCGCGTACGTACACGTACGGGACCCCGAGGCGGCCGATCTCGTCCACGAACTTGTTCTCGGCCTTGGTGCCGTGGTCGGAAATGTCGCCCGTGTCGATGACCATGTCCACGCTGAACTGGTCTTTGAGGGAGCGGATGACGTTCCAGGCGATGGGGTTGATGTGGATGTCGGAGACGTGCAGGACCCGGATGGTCTTGGGGTTGGCGTCGTACAACGGCAGGGTGGAGACCGTGTCGTACAGCTTGGAGACGTTCGTGACGAGTTTGGTGAGTTGCGACCGGTACGACTCGAAACGGGAGACGATCGACTCGGCGCTGCCCACGAGCGACGGCGCGGCGGCGACGAGGCCCGAGTAGCGGGGCTCGACGAGAGAGCTGGGGCGGAACGTCAGGGCCGCGAGGACCCCCGTGCCCGCCAGCGCCACGGAGGCGGCCAGAAGGCCCATCAGGGCCACTCTGGGGCGCCTGAAGACCATCAGGACCGCGATCAGCGCCCCGGCGCCCGCACAGAGCAGCGAGCGGATCACCAGCGCGCGTACGCCGTCGAGGAGGTCGTCCTCGATGAGCCCCGGCAGGCGGTCGGCCAGGCGCGGGTCCTCTATGAGGGCTTTGGCGCGTTCCTGGTCGATGTTCTCGAGCGTGATGCGCAACCGCAGCGGCGCGTCGTGCGTGCGGAACGTGAGCGTGCCGAGCGGGCTGGCGTCCACGATCGTCTCGCCGCTCCAGGCCGGCCGGAGCGACATGCCGGTCTCCACGGGCCCGATCTGAGCTCGTACGGTGCCGCTGAGGAAGATGCCCAGCCAAGCACCCACCGCGGCCACGAGGAGCACCGCCGCGCCCTTCGCCACCCTGGACTGAATGACTGCCTTTGACCTGTGAACGAACTTCATACGCTTTCTTGCCTACCCGAAGGACGGGGCAGAATGGCAAGTGTGATCGAGGTTACGCGGGAGAAGTTCGAGGAACTCGTGGCCGAGGCATTGGACACGATCCCCCCGGACCTCACGCGCGCCATGAGCAATGTCGTCGTCACGGTCGTCGATGACCCGCCGGAGCCCCGCCTGCTCGGCCTGTACACCGGTGTCCCCCTCACGGAACGCGGCGACTGGTACTCAGGGGTCCTGCCCGACCGCATCGAGATCTACCGCAATCCGATATGCCAGATTTGCGATACGGAGGAAGACGTCGTCGCCGAGGTGCGCATCACGGTCATCCACGAGGTCGGCCATCACTTCGGCATCGACGACGCTAGACTTCACGAGCTGGGCTGGTAACCCTTTGCTTTTGGTTGACTTCTTTGGGTTGCGGCTTGCCATAATGATCGGGCACCTTAGGTGACGTAGCGAACACTGTAAGTCAGGCACAGCGGAGTCCAATGGGGGCCATGCGGGCAGGTCGTCCGCCGGGACGGCATCGCCGTGCTGAAGGGCACGCCACATATCGGGAAGTCATCGCACTCAGGGAGTTCAGAGCACTCTGGTACGGGCAGGGCCTTTCCCTCCTTGGCGACCAGCTCGCCCAGGTGGCACTCGCCGTACTCGTCTATGACCGCACGCAGTCACCGCTGGCCACGGCGGCCGTCTACGCGCTGACGTACCTCCCGTCCATCGTGGGCGGGCCGTTGCTGGCCGGGCTGGCGGACCGGTTCGCGCGCAGGGCCGTGATGCTGACCTGCGACCTGATCCGGGCCGCGCTGGTGGCCGCGATGGCGGTGCCGGGCATGCCGTTCTGGGCGCTGTGCGCGCTGGTGTTCCTGGTGGTGCTGCTCAGCGCGCCGTTCTCGGCCGCGCGGGCGGCGCTGCTGCCCGAGGTGCTCGAAGGCGACCGGTACGTCATCGGCTCGGCGATTCAGAACATGACGAATCAGGCCGTACAGATGCTCGGTTTCGCGGCGGGCGGAGCGGCGATCGCGACCATGGGCCCCTACCGGGCGCTCGCTCTGGACGCGGCGACGTTCCTCGGCTCCGCGCTGATCCTCGTGTCAGGGGTACGGCGCCGGCCCTCCGCGAGCCACGACGGCTCGAAACCGTCCATGTGGACGATGACCGCGGCGGGAGCCCGGCTCGTGTTCGGGTCGCGGAAGCTGCGGACGCTCGTCCTGTTCGCGTGGTTGTGCGGCTTCTACATCCTGCCTGAGGGCATCGCCGTGCCGTACGCGGCCAAGCTGTCCACGGGGACCCTGTTCGCCACGTGGACACTGCCGGTTCCGGTGATCACCGGGCTGCTGATGGCGGCGATGCCGACCGGGACGGTGCTGGGGGCGTTCCTTTTCAGCAGGTTCGTGCCACCGCCGCGGCGGCTGCGGCTCATGGGGTGGCTGGCCATGCTGAGCTGCGCGCCCCTGATCGTGACAGCGCTGTATCCGCCGCTGGAGGTGGTGCTCGCCGCATGGGTGCTGTCGGGGGTCGGCGGGGCGTACCAGCTCGCGGCCAATGCCGCCTTCGTCCAGCAGGTGCCGGCCGAACGTCGCGGCCAGGCGTTCGGCCTCGTGCAGTCGGGGCTGATGTCCGTACAGGGGATCGGGATCTTGGTGGGCGGGTTCGCGGCGGAGAGACTCGGTCCTGAGCCGGTGGTCGCGCTGGCCGGATTCACCGGCCTGATCTGCGCGGCCGTGCTGGCCCTGTTCTGGACCGAGCCTCGCGAACGCGTGCCCGCCGCGGCTTGATCACGACTGAGGCTTCTGCTCGCCGCTCCAGTCCGTCCTGCTACGGTCCTGCTGCTTGTGGATGAGGTCCTGCACGATGGAGGTGTCGCTGTCCTCTTCGGGCATGAGGAGCCAGCCGATCGCGTACACGCCGACGCCCAGCCCGCCGAACAGCGTGGCGATCGCAAGCGCGATGCGCACCAGGTTGGCGTCGATCCCGACGAACTCGCCGATACCGGAGCAGACGCCCGCGATGATCCTGCCCTTGTGGGTCCGACGCAGCTTCTTGACGTTGTATTCGCTCATGTCTCAAGACTGCCCGTGGGCCCGGTGTTAGCACATCAGGATTCCCCCTGGTAGAACCCTGGTAGCCCCCTATGTGATGAAGGGACCCGCGATGGACGACCTGCTCCGCCTGGACGACCGGCTCGACGCCGACCAGCGGCTGATCCGCGACACGGTCAAGTCGTTCGTCTCCGACCGCGTCCTGCCGCACGTGGGCGACTGGTTCGAGGAGGCGGTCTTCCCGGCGCGCGAGCTCGCGCCCGAGCTCGGCGCCCTCGGGCTGCTGGGGATGCATCTGCAGGGGTACGGCTGCGCCGGGACGGACGCGGTGTCGTACGGGGTGGCGTGCCGCGAGCTCGAGGCCGGGGACTCGGGACTGCGCTCCTTCGTGTCGGTGCAGGGCTCGCTGGCCATGTTCCCCATCTGGCGGTACGGCTCCGACGAGCAGAAAGAGGAGTGGCTGCCGCGGATGGCGGCCGGTTCGGCCATCGGCTGCTTCGGCCTGACGGAGCCGGACTACGGCTCCGATCCCGCCAATATGCGGACTTATGCCAAGAAAGACGGATCCGACTGGATCCTCAACGGCTCCAAGATGTGGATCACCAACGGCTCCATCGCCGACGTCGCCGTGGTCTGGGCGCAGACCGACGAAGGCATCCGCGGCTTCGTCGTACCGACCTCCACCCCCGGCTTCTCCGCCCCTGAGATCCACAAGAAACTGTCCCTTAGGGCCTCGGTCACCTCGTCCCTCTATTTCGACGACGTACGCCTGCCCGCCTCCGCCGCCCTCCCGGGCGTCACCGGCCTCCGCGGCCCCCTCTCCTGCCTCTCAGAGGCCCGCTTCGGCATCGTCTGGGGCGTCGTGGGCGCCGCCCGCGCCTGCCTGGAGGCCGCGGTGATCTACGCGAAGACCAGGGTCCAGTTCGACAAGCCGATCGGGGCGTTCCAGCTGACACAGGAGAAACTCGCCTGGATGTACGTCGGCGCCGCCCAGGCCCAGCTCACGGCCCTCCATCTGGGCATGCTGAAGGACGCCGGCCAACTGGAGCCCCGGCAGATCAGCTTCGGCAAGCTGGCCAACGTACGCGCCGCCCTGGACATCGCCCGCCAGGCCCGCTCAATCCTGGGCGGGAACGGAATCACCCTGGAGTACCCTGTGATCAGGCACATGAACAACCTGGAGTCTGTGCTGACGTACGAGGGCACCCAAGAGATTCACACGCTGGTGCTGGGGGAGGCGCTGACGGGTCTGGCCGCTTACCGGTGATGTAGGCGTCGCGGGTTGGGCGGTAATCTCTGTACCCTTGCTGTTGCGAGGGGCGTTAGCTCAATTGGCAGAGCTGCGGACTTTTAATCCGTAGGTTCCGGGTTCGAGCCCCGGGCGCCCTACCACTTTCCCACCTGGGGAAATACCCCCTCCAGTGATCGCCCGCGGGCGCGCGTTGACAGCACAGAATGACAGCGCAGACCATTTGCGACCCTCGCGGAGCGGCGAAGACTGCGCCGTCACCGTGGGTGTCTCGCCGTCGCGCTGCGCGCCCGGTCTCTCGGGTCGCCTACTATCAGCGTTCGGCCCGCTCCTCTATGCTGTCGCCCAGGGCTCCCGGTCGGCGTCCGGAGGAGCACCGTCGATCGGGGAAGGAGCGGCCCCGCCTGCGGCTTTCGTCCTCGGTCTACCTCAGCGCCCCGCGAACCGGTGCAAGGCGTCGAGCACAGCCGGGGCGGGGGTATTCGGGTGGTCGGCGTCGTGCAGCAGGTGGTCCACTCCGAGCAGTGGCACCCGGCCCGGTCCGCCGACGTGCGCGCGGCGTAGGGCGGCGGTCAGGGCATCCGTTGTAGCGCAAGGGACTTGGGCGTCGTTCGTGCCGCAGGTCAGCAGCACCCTGGTCCCCGGCCGCAGGGCCGCGGCGGAGTCAGGCGGGTAGACGGCGTCGTCGCTGATCACAAACCGGCCGCTCGCCCCTTGGAAGGCCTCGAAGAGCTTGGCGATGGCGGGCGGCAGGTTGGTGGTGTCGACCGGTCGGTGTTCGCGCAGAGCGGTGACGGCGGCGTCGATCGCCGCGTCGATCGCGCGCTGCTGCTCCGGGGTGAACTGACCCTGCCGGGTCGCCTCGGCGATCTGGGCGTGCAGTTGCAGCGCGACCAGGTCCAGCATGCGGATCGCCTGCGGTTGCAGCAGTGCCAGGCCGGTCGGGCGCGGGTGGACGGTGCCGCCGAGCAGCAGCGCGGTCATCGCGCCCTCGCTGTGCCCGACGACCATCAGCGTGTGCGGGTCGGTCTCCGGCTGATCGCGCAACGACTCGTAGGCGGCCTTTGCCTGACGGACGAACGCCGGGTAGTCGAGTTTTTCCGGGTGGTCATGATAGGCGCCGAGCCCGGTGCGGCCGGTGCCGTACTTGTCGAATCGCAGCGTGGCGACCCGGTCGCTGTCGAGCACGTCGGCCACCTGCGCCAGGGTGTTCGGGGACGTGCGTGGTTGGTTGCCGTCGCGGTCGGTGGGTCCGCTGCCGGGCAGCAGCAGCGCGGCGCGCAATCGTTGCCCGGCACGGTGCGCGGGAACGTGCAGGGTGCCGTACGTCGCCGTCCCATCGACGGTGAAGACGACCTCGCGGTCGGCGGCGGGCACGAGACGGGGTGTCGCCTCGGCCGGGGTGGCGGTCACGACGGCCAGCGACATCACGATCGCGGCGGCCTGGGGGAACATCGGTCTGCCTCTTTCAGCGCAGGGCGTTCTCGACCAGCGCGACGGTCGCGCGCGGGTTGTCGACTTGGAGGACCAGGCGGGCGTAGCGCTCGTCGGCGAGTTCGATCACGACGGTCTTCGACGGATCCTTGATGTCCCAGAAGACCTTCTCGCCGTCGAGGTGGAACGTGCCCGCCGTGATCACGCCGGGCACGTGGGCACCCGGCGCTCGGATTCCCTTGGGGTCGGCGGCGATGCCGGGATCCTCGGTCGCGCCGCGGACGTTGACCAGCGGGATGGTCAGGCTGCTCTTCAGGGCCCAGAGCTTGTCGAGACCCTCGATCACGACAACGAGGTCGTCGCCGTCGATGTGGACCAGTGCCATGTCTGTTTCCTTGTCAGTTGAGAGGATCGAGGCGTTGGGTCAGCGCGGTGCCGACACCGTCGGGGTTGCCGCGCAGGAGGATGCCCAGTGCGGCAGCCGTGAGGGCGGCGGCCAGGGCGGTGGAAATGCCGAGCGCGTCGGCGATCGCCTGGTCGACGGCGGCCAACGCCGCGGCCACCTCGGCGGCCACCTCCTCGTCGACCGGTGCCCGTTCGACCGCCGCGAGCAGCAGCAGACCGAGGTCGGCCGACACGACGAGCCGCAGCGCGGTCGCGGCATCCGTTGCCGCGGCGAGCGCTTCGACCAAGGGGCGAACGTCGTCGGCGAGGTGGCGACGCAAGGCGACCAGGTAGAGGCCGCGCTTGCTGCCGAACGTCTTGTACAGGCTGTTGCGGTGCACGCCGAGGTGGGTGACGAGGTCGTCGATGGACACCCCGTCGTACGCGCGGCCACCGAACAACCCCACGGCGGCGCGCACCACCTCGTCCTCGTCGAACGCCCTTCGCCTGCCCATGCCACGACGATAGACTTTTGAGGAACGATCAGTCAAGAACAATCGTTCCTCAAAAGTCCTCAGTCGCCGCAGGCTCTCGACGACGAACTCGAAGAAGTCGTCGTGCACGCCCGCCCACCCTCCTGGAGGGCGAGCAGGGCCGCCAGGAGCCTGGCCTCAACCGCCATGGACCGCCCCCGGCGCAGGTTCGACCCACATGAAGCTCCAGATGACCCCCCTCGACCCAGCAAAACCACAGCTCAAGACACATGGAGGGGATTCCGCTGGTGCAGAGCCGCCTCTTGCCGGGGCACACAAAACATGTCGAACGACGCGGTCAGCAACATCCTCCACCGGCACGGCGTGCCGATGCGCCGCCGCGGCCTCTCCCCCGACCAGGTCGACGACGCCATCCACCTCTACAACCTCGGCTGGTCCCTGGCACGAGTCGGCGCCCACCTGGGCGTCAACCACACCACCGTGCTGAACGAACTGCGCGAACGCGGCATCCCCACCCGAGATGAGCCTGCCCGATGACGTCCGGCACGCCTTGTGGGAGGCCGCCGTCACCGGAGCCCGCGCCATCGCGCTGCGCAACATCGGCACCTTCGGGTTCTTCATGGAGACGAACGCCCGCCTCCAGGTCGAGCACCCGGTGACTTCACTGCACCAAGCAGGCCGACACACCCCAAACATTCGTGGTCAGAGCTGTAGTGACTGAGTGCCCAGGACGATGGCGAGGGCCAGGCGGTCGGCGTCCTCGGTGCCGGGTTCGGCGGTGTAGACGGTGATGCGCAGGTCGTCCAGGGCGACGAACAGCGTGTCGCAGTCGAGGGTGATCGGGCCGACCGCCGGGTGGTTAATGGTCTTTTGTCTGGACGCGTCGGTCAGGGGTGGTGGTGTCTCGGCGTCCCAGAGTTCGGCGAAGCGCGGGCTGCCGGAGGCCAGGTCGGTGATCAAGCGTCGCAGGGTACGGTCGGCGGGGTAGCGCGAGGCCGTTAGGCGCAGGTCGGCCACGAGCCGGGCTTCGTGCTCGGCCTGCTCCTGCGGGGTGTGGACGACCCGCGAGGGCAGGCGGGCGACGTTGCGCCAGACGGCGTTGCGTTCCAGGCCGCGCCAGGTGGCCGTCTCGCCCATGAGCGCGTCGTAGGGCTCGTTGGCCAGCACGAGTGTCCAGCTGGCGTCGTACACGACGACCGGGGTGTGCGACAGCCGGTCGAGCAGACGTTGCACGCTCGGGGTGACCCGCGACGGCACGATGTCCGGGCCGGGCGCGGCGTGCCCGGCCAGCCGGTAGAGCAGGTCGCGTTCGGTGTCGGACAAGCGCAGCGCTCGGGCCAGCGACTCCACGACCTGCGCCGACGGCGCGGTCGCTCGCCCCTGCTCGAGGCGGGTCAGGTAGTCGGCCGAGATGCCGGCGAGCGCGGCCAACTCCTCGCGGCGCAACCCGCTGGCCCGGCGTCGGCGGCCCACCTGCAGACCAACGGCCTCGGGTGCCACCCGGTCGCGCCAGCGGCGCACCGTCCGGCCGAACTCCCACGCTTCCACGCTCTCCATTCTGCGCATCTCTGCATGGGTTGTCCTGGCCCTGGCAGTCCTACGAAAACCGGACGAATGGCTGCGGCCCGACCGGTCCCGCAGGCTGGGGCCATGACCGAACCCGGAACCGTTCTGATCACCGGCCCGACCCGCAACCTGGGCCGTCACGCCGTGCTGGCCATGGCCGACCGCCCGGACGGGCGGCGACCCGACCTGCTGCTGGTCGGCCGCGCCGGGCGGGACCTGACAGCGGTCGCCGACGAGGCCCGCAGCCGCGGCGCCGGCGTCCACGAGATCGGCTGCGACCTGTCGCGCCTGGCCGACGTCCGTGCCGCCGCTGCCACCGTGCGCGCCCTGCTCGCCGACGGTGCCGTACGGCCGCTGCGCGCGCTGGTCGCCAACGCCGGCACCATGTCGGCCGACACCCGGCGGGCCTCGCCCGATGGCTACGAGATGACGTTCGCCGTCAACTACCTCGCCCACGCCCAGCTCATCGGCGACCTGCTTGGTTCGTTCACCGCCCCGGCGCGGGTCGTGCTGCTCGGCTCGAACACCTATCACGCCAATTTCTGGCGCAACCTGCTGGGTGTGGCCGAGGCCAAGTGGGCCGATCCCGTCGAGCTCGCCCGCCCGGCCACCGGTGAGCAGGTCCCGGGGATGGCCGCGTCCGGCGTCGCCTACTCCAACGCCAAGTTGGCGATCCTGTACTACGCCCATGAGCTGCAGCGTCGCGCCGGCGCCGGGATCAACGTGTCGGTGTTCGAACCGGGCTGGATGCCCGGCACCGCGCTGGGCCGCGGCGCCCCCGAGGCGGTTCAGGCGATGAGCCGCGCCTTGGGCCGGGTACCCGGCGTGTCGACGCCGCAACGCTCGGGGCCACTGCTGGCTGCGATGGCCCTCGACGACAAGTGGGCGCACCTGCGCGGGGGCGCGTTCGTGGTGAAGACCAAGCTGATCGAGGTGCAGCCGGTCGCCCACGACCGCGACCGGGAGCGGCGCCTGTGGGAGGCGACCACCGAGCTGTTGGAACGCGCAGGCGCGTCGCGTCAGTAAGTACCGCCCGGGCCGTGCCGCACCGGGCTGTCTGCATCGCCGTGACCAAGATCCCCCGCGTCGCCCCAACTGCAACCCGCACACGCGAGGAGGGCACCGACCGGATCCTGCTGTTCAACCGCGGTCACGCCGGGGACGGGTTCTGTATGTCGGAGAGCAGGCCGGGCTGAAGCGCCTTCTCCAGGTCAGCCGATGTCCAGGCATCGCCCTTCGTGATGGAACGGTAGGGCCGTTCCGGGAAGGCGCGTTGTACGAGGCCGCCCATCAGGTGAAACACCTCACCGTTGATCCGGGCCGCTTCGTCCGTGCAAAGGTAGGTGATGGCCGGCACGATGAATTCCGGGTCGGGCAAGGAGTGGGCTTTGCCGCCGGTCTGCTCGGCCCCGGATTTGTCGCGCATTTCGTTGACGCGGCGACCGTAGCCGAGGGTCACCCGCGTCTCGGCGGCAGGCGCTATGGCGTTGACCGTGACCCCGTACCTGCCGACGTCTCGGCAGACCACGCGGGTGAATCCGGCGATGCCGGCCTGCGCCGCCACGAAATTCGCCTGCCCGCCGGCCCCTGGAGGCCCTCCTCGGAGGCGACGTTGACGATGCGGCCGGCCCTCTTCTCGCACATGAGCGCGGTCGCCGCTCTGCTACAGGTGAAGAGCGCGCGAATGGGGCGGGACGTGTTCACCAGCAGATCCACGCCGCCCAGGCGATCCACGGCCGCCTGGATGAGCCGTTCCGCCCCCAGGGTCGTCGTGACGTCCTCGTCAGCGGAGACCAGCGTCCCGCCATCCTCTTCGACGGGCGCGAGCCTGTTCGCCACGACTCCACCCCCTGCTTGCGCAGCCCGGATGGCAATGGCTCGTCCCAGGGCTGTGCCCGCGTCCGTCACGACGACGGCCTTGCCGTTCAGTGCATCCATCGGTCCTGACTTCCTGCCGGTAGCGGGGTTGTCACCAGGCGACCGGCAGTTCGTGGACGCCGTAGGCGGACATGTCATGCCGGAACTTCACGTCCTCCAACGGCACGGCCAGGCGCAGCCCCGGCAGCCTGCGCAGCAGTGCGGGCAGCGCGACCTGCAGTTCCACGCGCGCCAGGTTCTGCCCCAGGCACTGGTGGATGCCGTAGCCGAAGGCCAGATGCCCGCGGGTGTTGCGGCCGAGGTCCACGGTGTCGGGCTGGTCGAGGAACGCCGTGTCCCGGTTGGCGGCGGGCAGGTTGACGGTCACCGCCTCGCCGGCCCGGACGAGTTGCCCGCCGATGGTGAGGTCCTCGGTGGCCACCCGTACGATCATGTCCTGGGCGATGGACAGATAACGCAGCAGTTCCTCGACGGCGTTCGCCACCACGGCGGGGTCGTCGGTGTCGCGGATCCGGGCGGCCTGATCCGGATGCTGCAGCAGCGCCAGCGTGCCCAGGCCGATCATGTTGGCCGTGGTCTCGTGCCCGGCGAACAGCAGGATCATGCCGTTCATCGCGGCTTCTTCGCGGCTGAGCTCGCCCGTGGCGACCCGCTCGGTGAGCAGGCGGCTGATGAGGTCCTCTCCCGGCTCGCGTTCCTTCTGCTCCACCAGGCCGAGCAGGTAGCCGAACAGCGCCCCACTGGCCTGCGCCTTGTCCTGCGGCGAGGCGTCCGCGTGGTTCATGGTGGCGCTGTGCTGCTGGAAGAACTCGTGGTCGTCGTACGGCACTCCGAGCAGGAGCGAGATCACCAACGACGGGATGGGCAGTGCGTATTCGCGAACCAGGTCCGCCGGCTGCCCCTTGCCGATCATTTCGTCGAGGAATCGCTCGGCCATCTCGTGGATCTGCGGACGCATCGCCTCCACGCGCTTGACCGTGAAGTCGGCGGTGAGCATGCGGCGCAGCCGGGCATGATCGGGATCGTCCATCCGCGGGAACGCCGGGACCTGCGTGTGCGGGAGCACGGACGGATAGCGCTGGGCGTCCGCGCTGAGCCGCGGGTCGCTCAAGACCGCGCGGACGTCCTCGTACCGGGTCACCACCCAGGCGGTGTGGCCGTTCCACATCCGGACGTGCTGCAGGCCGTCGGCCTGGCGCCAGCCGGCGTATTCGGCGGGCGGGTCCAGGGGGCAGCGCTGGGAGCGTATGCCGGGGAAGACCGGAAGGCCGGCGTTGTCGTGAGTGTCGGTCGTGATGCTCATGCAGAACTCCAGAAGGGTGTCGTGTGCGGGGTCGGCGATGCCACGGTGCGAGTCACGCGGCTGTCGTGCCGGCGTGGGCGACGCCACGGTGCGAGTTACGCGGCTGTCGTGCCGGCGATGGCGGTGGCCCATGGGGTCCGGGCCGCGATGAGGGCGCGCCAGGCGCGCAGGATCCTGGGTGACAGGCCGGCGGCGAGCACTCCGGCCAGCCGGTCGCCGGTGCGGTAGGCGATCAGGAGACGGCGTTGGGAGACGTCGCCGTCCAGGACGAGTGCTTCGTCGTGGTCGCGCAGGTGACCGTAGGCCTGGATTCTCATGCCGTACTGGTCGGACCAGAAGTACGGCACCGGCGCGAACGGCCGCCGCGCCTGCGGGTGGAGCAGGTTATGGGCGACGGCCAGGCCCTGCTCGGCTGCATTGGTGCGGTGCTCGATGCGCATCGCCGTGCCGAACGGCGGGTTGTGCCAGCGGGCCACGTCCCCGACCCCGTACACGCCGGGGGCGGCGGCGCTGAACTCGTCACACACCAGCCCGTCGCCCAGGGTCAGCCCGCTGCCTTCCAGCCATCCGGTGTTCGGCACCGAACCGATGGCCACCAGCACGTCGTCCGCCGGCAGGACCGTCTCATCGGCCAGCCGTACCCCCGTGACCGCCCCGCCCGCGCTGACGATCTCGGCGACGGCGGCGTGCGTGCGCAGTTCGACGCCGTGATCGCGGTGGGTCTGGGCCAGCACGTGGCCGGCCTGCTCGCCGAGGGCCTGCGCCAGCGGAAGCGGGCCCGCCTCCAACAGCGTCACCTTCACACCCAGCCCGCCGGCGACGGCGGCGACTTCGGCGCCCACGAACCCGGCACCGACGATCACCAGCCGCCGCCCCGGAACCAGCCGCGCCTTCAGCGATACGGCGTCGTCCAGGGTGCGCAGCGTGTGCACCCCCGGCACGATCTCGCTGCCCGGCAGGTGACGGGGACGCACGCCGGTCGCGATGACCAGCGCGTCGTAGGGCACTTCGGCGCCATCGGCCAGCGCCACACTCCCGCCGCTCAGGTCCAGCCCGATCGCGGGCACGCCCAGACGCAGTTCCAGGCCCAGCGCGTCCAGCTCCGCCTTGCCGCGCAGGGCGAGCCGGTCCGGCTCCCACTCGCCGGTCAAGACCTGTTTCGACAGGGGCGGGCGGTCGTAGGGCAGCTGCGGCTCCTCGCCGAGCAGCGTGATCGCTCCCCCGTACCCGGCCCTGCGTAGCGCCTCCGCGGTGGCCAGCCCGCCCGCGGACCCACCGACGATCACTATCCGATTCACGACTCGGCCAGATGGATGGCGGCCGCCGGGCAGACCGCGGCCGACTCGCGGACCGCGCCGTGCACCTCAGGTGCGGGCGTCTCGTCCAGCAGCACCACGATGCCGTCCTCGTCACGCTGGTCGAACACCTCGGGCGCGATCAGCACGCACTGCCCGGCGGCCACACATTTGTCGGCCTCGACTGCCACCTTCATCTGACTCTCCTTGGTTGAGCTCCGGCGACGCGCTCCTCGCAGCAGGCAACGGCAGACAGCGGCCGGTAATCGATAGCCAACTATTACTTATTGCGCCAAAGGAAGTCAACAGCAATCGATAGCCAACTATCGGTTGCTATCCTTGCCTGGTGACCACCGACAGCTCACGGCCGCTGCGTGCCGACGCCATACGCAACAGCGAGAAGCTGCTGCGAGCCGCCCGGCAGGTCTGGGCCGAACAAGGGCCTGACGCACCCCTCGAAGAGATCGCCCGCCGCGCGGGGGTAGGCATCGCCACCCTTTACCGCCGCTTCCCGGACAAAGCGGTGCTCGCCCGGAACGCTCTCGACCAGAGCTTCACCGAGGACATCGCTCCCGCCATCGAGCAGGCCATGAACGACGAGGACCCCAAGCGTGGCCTGGTCACCGTGCTCGAGGCGACGCTGTCCGTCGCGGCCTGCGAGCACAACACCGTGGCCGCCGCGAGGGACTCCGGCGCCATCACCCGCGAAGCCGGGACCCGCTCCTTCGAGTCACTCACCCTGCTGGCCCGCCGGGCACAGGAGGCCGGCCTCATCCGCGCCGACCTCGTGCCCGACGACATGCCCCGCATCATGGTCATGCTCGTGGGGCTGATGTGGACCATGGACCCCCACAGCGACGGCTGGCGGCGCTACCTCTCGCTCATCCTCGACGCCCTGGCTCCCGACGCAGCCACCCCTTTGCCGGCCGCGGTGCCGCTGCAGCAGCCGGACAACTGGCTCCTTTGACACGCCACAGCCTGCGGTGCCGACGGCATCGATGCACCGGTTCGGCGGGATGCCGCACGAACGGAACGGCACGCGGCGAGACGTTGACCGCGCTCCTGAGGGAAGCCCGTGCCCAGTAAGCGGCGATCACCTACGGTTCCCGTTATGCGGACTCCTGCGCTCACAACCGACGTGCTCGTTGGCAGGCACGAGTTACAGCAACGCGTCGACGAACTGACCGGCGCTGCTCGTACGGGACAGGGCGGCGCGCTGGTGCTGGAAGGCGAGGCGGGCATCGGCAAGAGCGCCCTGCTGGAATACGCCCGAAATGCGGCGCCCGGGTTCCGGGTGGTCCGGACGTCCGGGTCGGAGTTCGAACAGGAACTGCCGTACTCCGCGCTGCACCAGCTGTGTGTGCCGATGCTGAAGCACCTCGTCGAGCTACCGGACCGGCATCACGACGCTTTGCGGGTGGCCTTCGGGCTGGCCGAGGGCACACCCGACCCGTTCCGGATCGGTCTGGCGGCTCTGGGGCTGGTGACAGCGGCGGCCCGGGAGCGGCCCCTGTTGTGCTTGATCGATGACGCGCAGTGGGTCGATACCGCCTCGGCGAGGGCGATGGTCTTCCTCGCCCGCCGGGTCGCCGCCGATCCCGCGGCGATGATCTTCGCGGTGCGGCCGACGTACGCGGCGCATGGATTCGGCGAGCTGCCGCAACTGGCCGTCCGCGGTCTGAGCGACGAGGACGCCAAGGTTCTGCTGACGACGCGAAGCCCGTTCCCCCTCGATGATCAGGTCCGGGACCGGCTCGTCGCCGAGGCCCACGGGAACCCGTTGGCACTGCTGGAGCTGCCCCGCGCCGGTGGCTTCGTCCCGCCTGACGGGTCCTCGGTGCCGACCCGGATCGAGTACGGCTTCCGAGCCCGGCTGGCCGGTCTGTCCGCCGAGGCCAGGCTGCTGCTGATCGTGGCGAGCGCGGACCCGACGGGCGACCCTAACCTGCTCTGGCCGGCCGCCGGTCAGCTGAACCTCGATGTGACACCGGCCAGCGCGGAGGCGGACGCGACGGGACTGGTCGAGTTCGGTGCCCGTATCCGCTTCTGCCACCCGTTGGCACGTTCGGCGGTCTACCGCGCCGCCGACGCCGGCGAACGCCGCGCGGCGCACGAGGCGCTGGCGGCGGTCACCGACCCGGTCACGGCGCCGGACCGCCGGGCCTGGCACCGCGCCCAGGCCGGCCCCGGCCCCGACGACGACATCGCCGACGAGCTGGAGCGGTGCGCGACGCGTGCTCAGGGACGCGGGGGCGTGGCAGCCGCGGCGGCCTTCCTCGAGCGCTCTGTGGCGCTGTCGCTGGATCCAGAACGCCGGATCGTACGAACTCTGCACGCCGCCCAGGCCAGCTTCGACGCGGGGGCGTCCGGCAAGGCGGCGAGCCTGCTCGCGATCCTCGAGACCAGCCCGCTGGACGAGTTCCAGCACGCTGACGTCGACCTGCTGCAGGGCCGGATCGCCTTCACCCGGCACGGCGACGGCTCCGGACCGATGTTGATGGTGCGTGCCGCCCAACGGCTGGCGGGTCTGGATCCGGACCGGGCACGTGACTGTTTCCTCGATGCCGTCGAGATGAGCCTGTCCGTCGGCCGCGGCGGTGTCGTCATCGATCGGGTCCTCACCGCAGCCCGGTCCACGGCGCCGGCGCCGAGCTCGCCGGACGCCCTTGACGCCTTGATCGTGCTGGCCACCGACGGGTACGAGGCCGCGGTTCCGCTGCTTCGCCACGCCCTCTACGACATGGGCGAGCTGTTCTGGACGCGCCGTCCCGCGCTCGCCACGATGATCGCCGTCGAGCTGTGGGACCCGGACACCCTGGCCGCCATCGCCGCATGGCTGGTGAAGGCGGGCCGGGCGTCGGGCTCGCCGCTGCTGCTCAGGCTCGGCCTCGCGCAGAAGGCGGTCGAGGCCATCCTGATCGGCGACATCGGGCAGGCGATCGCCACCACCGCGGAGGAGGCGGCGATCGCCGACGCGACCGGCGCTCCCCCGCTGCTCCATCACCGGCTGCATCTCGCCGCGCTCCGCGGCCGCCGCGACGAGGCTCTCGAGCTGTGCGAGGCGGCCACCGCCGCACCGACCACCGGATGGCCCGGGCAGGTCACGAACCTGCACTGGACCACAGCCATGCTTCACAACGGGCTGGCCGACTACCCGGCCGCGCTGGCCGCGGCCCGCAAGGCCACCGAGCACGGCGACCTGTTCCTCACCGGAGCGGCCCTGCCGGAGCTGATCGAAGCCGCGGTCCGTTGTGACGACCGCATCACCGCAGCACAGGCGCTGGACTCCCTCACCGAACGCACACAGGCCGGCGGAACCATCACCGGCCGGGGAGTCGCGGCCTACTCACGAGGGCTGGTGACCGGCATCGAGGACCACTACCGCGAAGCCGTCGACCTGCTCGCCGAGGGCCCGCTGCTCACCTACCTGGCCCGGGCGCACCTCCTGTACGGGGAATGGCTGCGGCGCGAAGGGCGACGGCGTGACTGCCGCGAGCACCTGCGCACCGCCCACGAGCTGCTGTCCGGAGCCGGAGCGGAGGCATTCGCCCGGCGGGCCGCCGACGAGCTGCGCGCCACCGGCGAGAAGGTCCCGGCCCGGTCCGAGCGAACGTACGGGAAGCTGTCCATGCAGGAGGTCGCCGTCGCCCGCCTCGTGGCCTCGGGCGCCACCTCGAACGAGGTCGCCGTCCAGCTCTACATCAGCAAACGCACCGTGGACGCCCACCTGCGCAACATCTTCCGCAAGCTCGGCATCAACTCACGCAGGCAGCTCAAGGATCACCCCGACCTCGCCGTCCAGGACAGACCCGACGGCCGGTGAGACCGCTCCCCGGAAGGGAACCGCTATCCGGCGTCGGGCACGAGGACGACCTTGCCGGTCACGGTTCGCGACTCGGCGAGGGTCATCGCCGCCGCGGCGTCGGAGAGCGGGAGCCTCGCGGCGATCTGCGGGGCGAGAGTGCCGTCGGCCAGCAGGCGCAGCACCTCGGTGAGGTCGTCGCGCAGGCGGGTACGGAAGGCGTCCGCGTGCCGGCGACCGGCCCAGAAGTCGTAGAAGCAGGCGTTGCGGCCGTTGGGGAGGTAGTTCCAGAGCATCAGCCGGAAATACGACTTGAGGACCGGAAGCCGGGCATTGCCCTCGCCGTCCTTGGTGGCCGCGGTCCCGTACGACACCAGGGTTCCGCCGCGGCGCAGCAACTGCCACGACTGCCGCAGCCCGGTGCCGCCGACGTGGTCGAACACCGCGTCCACGCCGTTCGGGGCGAGTTGCCGGATCCGGTCGTACATGCCGGGGTCGCGGTAGTCGACCGGGGTCGCACCCAGCTTCCGCACCGTCTCATGGTGACGTGCCGACGCGGTGCCGATCACCGTGATCCCGGCGTGGCGGGCCAGTTGCACCAGCGTCGTGCCGACGCCGCCGTTGGCACCGAGGACCACGATCGTCCCGCCGCGGCGAACCTTGGCCATCCGGTGCAGCATCTGCCAGGCAGTGATCCCGTTGACGACGACGGTCTCCACCTCGGCCGCGTCCAGGCCGTCCGGCACGGGCACCAGGTCGGCGGCGTCCACCTGGACGTGGCTGGCCCAGGCGCCGATCTTGGTCACGGCGGCGTACCGCTTGCCGATCATCGTGGCGTCCACGCCGGGGCCCGCCGCGACCGCCGTGCCGACCACGTCGTAGCCGGGCACGAAGGGGAAGCTCGGCTGGTCGTAATACCTGCCACGGCGCATCTGCTGCTCGGCGAACGAGATGCCGGTCGCCTCCATCCGCAGCAGGATGTTGCCGGCGGCCGGTGTCGGCAGCGGCCGGGTGCGGATCTGCAACCCGTCCGGGTCGACCTTGCCGGGCATGACGATCTCAAGGGCTGTGCCGGTCATCGAAAGCTCCTCGGTTGGATTGTTGTCACGTGCTACCTGGCCAGCACCGCTGAGGGCCGTACACCGGTCTCCCGCAGGAACGCCGACGACAGGTGCCCGGCACTGCTGAAACCACAACGCCGAGCCACCTGGCTCACCGTCATTCCCTTCTCCAGAAGGTGCGTCGCGTGCGCGATACGCAGCCGGGTGAGGTACCGGCCCGGGGTCTCTCCCGTCGCCTGCTTGAACACCCGCAGGAAGTGATAGGGGCTCAACCGCACTTCCTCGGCCAGCTCCGCCAGGCGCACCGGCTCGCTCAACCGGTCGCGCATGTACGCGATGGCCTTGCGCACGCGAACGTCCTCACGCCTCGTACGATCAGCCGAGCCTCGCCAGCCGTCGCGGACCGCCAGGTGCACCACCAGAAATCGCGCGGCCGCATCGGCATAGAGCTCGTCCGCACCCGCCGCGGTGGCGGTGGCCAGCGACTTGAGCACCGCGCCGATCAGTTCGCCGCTGCCCGAGGCCGGATCCCGCACCGGGGGTGCCGGGCCACCGAGCTCGGCAGCCGTCCGGCCGACCACCTCAGCGGGGAGATGGACGTGGATGGAGTGCATCGGCGCCGTCGTCTCGTACCGCAGGCGAGTCGGTACGCCCGGTGTGGCCATGCCGATCTCGCCCGGCGTGATGGGTGTGGTCCGCCAGCCTTCGCCGGTGTCGATGTGCAGCTTGCCGGCGCCGCCGGTGATCAGCCACAGGTGCGTGTCGGCCGAGGCCGGCATGACCATCTCACCGGCGGCCTCGAGGTGCTCGAACTTCTGGACGAGCAGCGAGCGCCATCCGGGCCGTTCCCAGCTGCACAACGATCGGCGGACGAACCGGTCCAGGTCCAGGCCGGCGTAGCCGCCCATGTCGAAGCGCGATTCCCTCTGCATCAGCGAGACCACTTCTCCGGTACGGGTGACGAGCAGCGGCGCACGCACAACCATTGCGTTACGCTGACTCGCTTCTGTTACACCATATAACTGGCTCTCCATTTTCGTCAATCACGATGGTGATAGCCTCTAACTCCAGTTAGTCGCACGGGAATCGGAGAGGCTGACCCATGGACAGCGATGTGGTGAGCCCGCGCGAGCGCTACCGGGCGCAGGTGCAAGCCGAGATCAAGCAACACGCCTGGCAGCAGATCGCCACCACGGGCGTGTCGGCGTTGTCCCTCAAGGCGATCGCCAAGCACCTGGGCATGAGCGGCCCGGCCCTCTACCGGTACTTCGCCAGTCGCGACGATCTGATCACGGCGCTCATCAGGGATGCCTACCGCAGCCTCGCCGACGCCGTTCGCGAGGCGTACGACTCCGGCGCCGACATCACCGCGCTGGCTCAGGTTGTACGCGCGTGGGCCCTGAGCGATCCCCACCGGTACCTGCTGATCTACGGCACCCCGGTGCCCGGGTACCAGGCGCCCGCCGACACCGTCGCAATGTCGCAGGAGATCATGTCCGTGCTGATCGCCGCTTACCGCAAGGCGGACATCCCGTCGCCGGAAACCCCTTTTGCCGCTCACCTCGACAGCCACCGGCACTGGTCGCCTGATCCCACGGCGCCGGCGGCCGTCCTGCGCCAGGCCATGACGTTCTGGACCCGGCTGCACGGCGTGCTGTCCCTCGAACTCGCCGGCCACTTCACCGGCATGGGCATCGACGTCGCGCTGCTGTACGCCGACGAAGTCGATTCACTGCGGCAGTAGAACCTCCTCGGCCGGTTGTTCCGATGGCTGCCGCCGCGCCAGCGGTGCCAGCGTGCGCTGGACGATGAAGTACTCCGCGACCAGCACATTGCCCAGCAGGGACAGCCACGCGGCCGACTCGTAGACAGAGCTGTATTCCAGTGACGGCATGACGTTCATCAGCGGCAGCAGGGCCAGCTGGTAGAGCCGCAGGGTCACGGCGGCGAACGTGAACGCGTAGTTGCGGACCATCCAGATCCGGTGCAACTGCACCTCACGGCGCCGGATCGCCCGGTACGCCTTGGCGGCCGTGTACAACCACACCACGACCAGCCCGAAGAACGCGACCTGCAGGGTGAAGCCGCTCGGCGTCACCGCGGCGGAGTAGAGCGCCGCCATCGCGGCGGCCAGGACCGAGATCAGGTACACCCGCCCCGCTATCCGGTGCGCCCTGGGGAAACGGGCCCGCAACCGCGGCACGAACTGCCACGGCCCGATGAGAAGTGCCAGGCCGGCAGGCACCCCATGGATCACGAGACTCGTGTAGTACCCCGGGATGCTCATGTCGAGATTCGGAATGTTCGTACTTCCGACCAGGTACGGCGGAACGAAGTAGGCCGTGATGCCGATCGCCAGCACGGTGAGAAGACTCCACAGGGTCCACCACCAGCGGCGGCGAACGGCCCGTGACATGGTCGCAGTGGACACGCGAACTCCAATACCTGCGCGGGAACGAGAAGGAAGGGGCGCAATGCGCGAAGTCGGCGGCAGCGGGCGTTCGCCTCGCCACAAGCGATGCCGATCAAGCGGCAACCGTAGGCGCGGGTGGACCATGAAGTCGATGCGGGAGATTGCGGAACAGCGAGCTTGAATTGCGGTCGGCCGGGCGGACCTTCGCCGACGGGCGCGTGCCTACGCGCCGTTGCCGTCGAATAGGCAACTCGTGCCGATGCGACGAGAAACCAGGCCAGTTCATAGTCGGGTGCTCAGCACCGTACGCGCGGTGGGCGCGCGCCGTCGTCAAGGCACCTACGAAAAGGAGCACGATGATCTACCACAGCATCCGCATGAAGGCCAAGGCGGGCGTGACGCAGGAGCAGGTCGAGGAGGCACTGGAGAGCATGCGCAACCAGGGCCGGGTCATCTCTGCGGTGAAGTCGTTCGTCGTCGGCCGCGACTTCGGAGGCGATTTCGACTGGGGTGGCGTGTTCGTCATCGAGGACCTCGACGGCTACCGGGAGTACCTGACGCATTCGGCGCACGCGCGCACCGACCGGATCGGTATGCCTCTGGTCGAGAAGTATGAGTCGTACGACATCACCGACGATGACGACCCGCAGATGGGGGAGAAGATCGCCGACCTGCACCGGCGACGGTACGAGAGCGACCCCGAACTGGCGGCGCTGGTGGGCATGCTGCCGTAAGGCGACGTGTCGGCAGAGATCGTGGAGACGCCGGCGGCGGGACTTGAGGCGATCTTGCCGGATGGACGGCACGCGATCGGCCGGCCGCAGGTCGCCGGTCAGGATCCGGGTGCCCTCCGATTCTCTTGTGACTCGCGTAGACCTTGAGGCTTAGTGTCCTAGTTCACTTGCTAGTACACTAGAACACTTTTTCGCCTGCTCTGTCGAAGTTTGACATGGAGCCTCGGCCCGCCTTCATACGATGTACGCATGACACTTGATACGCCGTACGCACCCGGGCACAAGTTGACCGTCTCGCGTACCGGCATACGGTCATGGCACCGTCCCCTCGTGATCATGACGGCGGCCATGTCCGTGCTCGTCGTTGTGGCGGGCATCGGCCTGTTCGCCGACGGTCGCGAACTCATGCATCAGTCGGTGTGGGCCAAACCGTTGAAGTTCGGTGTGTCGTTCGTCATGTACGGTGCGACGCTCGCCTGGCTGATACCGCAACTGAGCCGGGCACGACGCACGATGTGGACCCTCGGGACGGTCTTCGCCATCGCCGGGATGATCGACGTCGGGTTCATCGCGGTGCAGGCCGCGCGCGGCACCTACAGCCACTTCAACGTCGGCACCGACCCGTTCGACCAGATCGGGCAGCAGATCTTCTCCGGCGGCGTGTTCGGGCTGTTCGGCGCGAGCCTGATCGTCGCCGTCATGCTGCTCTTCCAGCGCGTCGGCGACGCGGTGCTCACGTGGTCCCTGCGTGCCGGGCTCGGCCTGGCCGTCGCCGGCATGGCGCTGGCGTCCTTCATCACCGGGTGGACGTCATCGGCCGGGCCTCGCACGGTCGAGGACGCCTACGGCCGCCCGGTCCCGCTGGTGGGCGGACACGGCGTCGGGGCACCGGACGGCGACGGCATGCCGATCACGAACTGGAGCACCACCGGCGGCGACCTGCGCGTCCCGCACTTCATCGGCCTGCACTCCATTCAGGCGTTCGTGCTCACGGCGCTGGTCCTCACCGCCCTCGCGACCCGGGTGGGCTGGCTGCGCAGCGAACGCGTCCGCGCCCAGTCGGCCGGAGTCGTCATCTTCGGCTACGGCGCCCTGTTCGCCATCACTGCCTGGCAGGCGCTGCGCGGCCAGTCGCTGATCCACCCCGACGCGGCCACAGGCATCGCATTCGCGGTGGCAGCCACCATCACCGCGCTGCTGGCGGTTCTGGTCGTCACGGCGGCCCGTCGCGGCCATTCGGCCCTTCGCGCCGAAGCGGCACGCCGCAGCGAACGCGTCCGCCGGAGCAGGGCGGCGCACCGCGATGAGCGCGCGCACGGCGGCGGGTTGGCGAGCACGAGCCAGGTCTCGCTCCTGACCGATCCGACCGCGCGAGCCAGGGGGGAGTCCTAGCGCGACTCAGCCATGCGCCGGGGTCGCGGACGCGGGAGGCTTCAAGGCGGATGAAGCGCTGGAAGATGACCTCCCGCTGCTCGGGGGCGATCCCCTCACCGTCATCACTCACCTCCAGCGACACGACGCCGGCATGTCGCGTACCACTGCGTGGGAGTGGCGCCCGTGGAGCATGGTGTTTCCGGTCGGCATGTACGGCGTCGCGACCCGGGAACTCGGACGCTCCACCGGAAGGTGGTGGATGACCGCGCTGGGCGACGGCGAGGTCTGGCCGGCCGCCGCCGTCTGGCTGATCGTCTTCAGTGTCATGATCAAAGCCTTGTTCCGCCTCCTGAGTGAGAATCGCGCGCCGCGGCTGCCGTGACAGCATCGGGCGGGGCCGACGCCCTGTCTGGCCAGGTCGTCGAGCCGTTAACCTGGGCAGATGCCCGAGACGCTCGCCAGTCTGGTCGCCAGGCGCGATCTCGGCCTGACCCTGCGCGCCGGGCGCGGCGACGTCATCGTGCGCTGGGCGCACATCAGCGAGCTTCTCGACCCCACCCCATATCTTGACGAGGGCACCCTGCTGCTGACGACCGGGCTGAGCCTGGGGCGCACCAGCAGCCAGTGGCCCGAGTACGTCGAGCGGCTGGTGCGCGTGGGAGTGCCCGCGCTGGGGTTCGGGGTGGGGCTGCGGCACGCGATCGTCCCGCCGACGCTGGTCGAGGCGGCCGACCGGCTCGGGGTGAGCGTGGTGGAGGTGTCGGAGCCGACGCGGTTCAGCTCCGTGGTGCGCGCCGTGACCGACGGGATCGCCGCCGCCGAGCGGGCCGCGCAGACCTCGGCGATGGAGCGCTACCGGACCCTGGTGAAGGCGGCCCTGACGGCTCCCGCGCACCGATCGATCGTCACCAGCCTGGCGGCGCACCTCGACGCGTGGGTGCTGCTGCTCTCGCGCGAGGGTCACGTGCTCGCGGGCGCTCCCGACCACGCCCGGCGCAACGCCGAACGCGTACGGCTGGAGGTCTCGCGCACCGGCTCCTGGCATTCGGCGATGTTCGACCTCGGTGACACCCGGGTCACCCTGCTGCCGGTGAGCGAGCCGACCCGGCCCGCGGGCGTGCTCGCGGTCGGCAGGCCGGCTCCGCTGTCCGGGCACGATCGCGGCGTGGTCGACATCGCCGTCGATCTGCTCTCGCTGGAGGTCGCGCGGGCGGCGGAGCTGCTCGCCAGCGAACGCAGAGAGCGGGCGACGGTGCTCGCCCTGGTCCTGGCCGGCCGGTACGCCGCCGCCGAGCAGGCGGCCGAATCGCTGGGCATCCCGCTGCCCGAGGGGCTCGTGCGCATCGCCGTCGTCACCGCCGACCCGGGGCACCCCGGCGACCTGCTGGTGGCGCTGGAGAACGAGCGCAGCCTGCAGATCGTGTCGGCGCTGGTCGCCAGCGATCCGCGGGGCCGCATGGTGGTGGTGCTGCCCGCCGTGGAGGGGCACGTGGGGGTGCTGCAATCGGTGCTCAGCTCCGTCAACGGCGGCCGGGGCGTGATCGGCGCGGCCGTCGACTGGACCGACCTGGCTCGGGTCTGGCCGCGGGTGGCCGCGCTCGCCGACACGGTGCCGGCCTCCGCGCCGTACACGTTGCTGACCACCAGGGACGTCGCCGACGTCGGGCTGCTGGCGCACGTCGGCCCGGCCGAGGCGGACGGATGGGCGATCGCGATGCTGGCCCCGCTGGAGAGCGAGGAGGCCCGCAGGATCGACCTGCTCGGCACCGTACGCACCTTCCTGACGCACAACGGCAACACGGAGGCCGCCTCGGCTGCGCTCGGCGTCCACCGCCGGACGCTCACCTACCGGCTCGGACGCGCCGAGAAGCTGCTGGGGAGGCGCTTCTCCGACCCGGGACTGCGCGCGGAACTGTGGATGGCGTTCACCGTACGAGACAGGTGAATGAACGGCGGATTACGCGAATGGCGCAAACAGCTCGCGCGGTTGCCCGAATCGCGGATGGGGCCGGCGTGCCGTCGTGACACATCCTGACCTGAGCCGACGTCACCCCCAACGCTCGCAGGAGACCCGCATGTCCCTCACCTCCGCGCGCCCCCCGGCGCTGGAGGTCTCCTTCACCGACGACCCGAAGGTCGTCAAGGAGGCCGCCACCGAGGACTACTCGAACCATGTCGTGCCCAGGTCCTGGCGATCTGGCCGGTGGTCGCTCGCCATGGCCTGGTGGGCGCTCTTCTCGGCCATGTTCTGGCTCTACGTCGCCGTGGCCGCGGCGGACGCCGTCGGCACCCCGGCGACCATCGTCGGCATGGTGCTGACGGTGGCCACCTTCGGCGTCGTGAACCTGGTCCTGTCCAGGTACGCCGCCCGCACCGGCCTGACCGTCGCGCTACTGTCGCGGCGGCTGTTCGGCATGCTGGGCTCGGCCCTCGCACCGCTCATCTTCGCCGCGACCGCGCTGTACTACGCGGTGTTCGAAGGCTCGATCGTCGCCGTGGCCTTCCAGCAGTACTTCGGCGGCGCCATCGAGATCTGGTACCTCGTGGTCGTGGTGTACGCGCTGCCGCTGGTCATCGGCGGCGTGCGGACCTGGCTGGACAAGCTCAACGGCGTGCTCCTGCCGCTGTACGTGGTCGGCCTGGTCGCCGTGGTGATCGCGGCGACGGTCCAGCGGGGCTACCCGCAGGACTGGCTCCAGTCGGCGGCGCCGAGCGGCCCGCTGCCCGGCTGGCTCACCGCGTACCTGATCTACATGGGTGTCTACATCATGATGATGTACACCGTGGACTACGCCCGCTTCGGCCGGGCGGAGGACCAGAAATTCCACGGCACGGTCACCTTCGGCTGGGTCTTCTACGCCTTCACCTTCGCCGTCAACGGCCTGATCGGCATCTATCTGCTGCGCGCCTGGGACATCGCGGGCACCGAGACGGGTGTGGTCACCGCGTTCATCAGGTCGCTGGGCTTCGCCGGCGTACTGGTGATCTTCGTCTCCCAGACGCGGATCAACACCGCCAACTACTACCTCGCCTCCACCAACCTGGACGCGTTCGCCACGCGGGTGCTCCGGCTGAGGCTGCCGCGGGCCGTCTGGACCGTCGTGGCAGGCGTGCTCGCCTACCTGTTCATGCTGACCGACGTGCTGAGCTACCTGCTGCGCGCGCTCGCCTGGCAGGGCGTCTTCGTGACCGCGTGGGTCGCGATCGCGATGGTGCACATCGCGGTGCGGGGCGCGGACCGTGACGGCCTGCCCGAGTTCCGGCCACGGCGGCTCAAGCCGGTGACCGCGGGCGCCGGGGCCTGGCTCGCGGCCTCCGCCGTGGGGATCGTGCTCACCGAGCAGTCGGCCAGCCCCGTGCTCGCCCAGCTCGCGCCGCTGATCACCGTCGCCGTCGCCGCGGGCCTCTACTACGCCGCCCTGGTCACCGCCCCCGGCGCCGTACGGCCTGCCGGGGAGGACCCGCGAGACGAGGTCGAGGACATCTGGGAGGCCCGCATCAGGTGCCACACCTGCGACCGGTCCTACGTGGCCGTGGAGATGGACCGCGACCCGAACGCGGGGGGAGCCGCCGTCTGCTCCGCCTGCGCCGCCGACTCGACCGCTCCGGCCGGTGCCACCGCGCCGGCCGGCCGCTGAGAGAGGAACCATGACCGCCATCATCAACCGCCGTCCGGCCGAAGGAGACCGGCCGGCCATCGTCTACCGGGCCGCCGGTGACCGCCACGTCCTCGTCGAGTACGGCGAGATGGCGCTCGACCTGGAGCTGAACTTCTTCGTGACCGCCGTCACGGCCCATCTCGCCGAGCATCCGGTGCCGGGGCTGGTGGAGGCCGCGCCGGGCTTCCGCTCGCTGCTGCTGCACCACGAGCCCGCGATCATCGACCGTAAGGCGCTCATCGACGCGATCGATGAGGCGCACCGGGCGCAGCGGTCGGTACGCTCGCTCGTCCTGCCCAGCCGGTTGATCACGCTGCCGATCGCGTTCGACGACTCCGAGAGCCGCGAAGCGGTCCGCCGCTACGCGACGACCATCCGGCAGGAGGCGCCCAACATCCGCGACAACTCCAACATCGACTACATCGTCGAGTACAACGGCCTGCCCGGCAGGGAAGCCCTGTACGCGACGGTCACCGGCACGGAGTGGTGGAACGCGTACACCGGCTTCTTCCCCGGCCTGCCGTTCATGTTCCCGCTCGATCCGCGCAACGCCATCACCGTGCCGAAGTACAACCCGACCCGCACCTGGACGGCGGAGGGGGCGGTCGGCATCGGGGGCCCCTGCGTGGCGATCTACCCGGTGGAAGCGCCGGGCGGCTACCAGCTGTTCGGCCGGACCGTACCCGTCTACGACGTCCTGGCCAGGCACGAGGTGTTCCGCGACGATCCGATCCTGATTCGGCCGGGCGACCGGGTGCGCTTCGAGCCCGTGAGCGAGGACCAGCTCCTGGCGGCCCGCAGGGACGTCCTGGAGAACCGCTACGAGTACGTGATCGAGAACGACCAGTTCTCGGTCACCGACTACCTCGCCCGCGCCGCCGAGGTGCGCGCCGAGGCCGACACGCTGCGGTCCGCCCGCGAGGCCGCCGCAGCCAGGACGGAGGTGCCGTGATGACCGACACGCACGCGGTCTTCGACATCGTCATGCCGGGGCTGCAGACCCTGATCCAGGACTACCCCGGCCGCCGCGGCCTGCAGTCCAAGGGCTTCTTCCCCTCCGGGCCGATGGACCACGTGTCCTTCCGCATCGCCAACGCGCTGGTCGGCAACGAACCGGGGGCGCCCGCGCTGGAGATCCCGATGGGCCGGCTCGCGTTGCGCGCTCTCGCCGAGACCTGGGTCGCCGTCACCGGAGCCGAGGGCTCGGGCCTCCGGCTGAACTCCGCGCCCATGCCGCTGGGCGAGACCGTCCGGGTGGTGCCCGGAGACGAGATCACCTGCTCGATCGTCAAGGGGCCGGGGTTCCGGCTGTACCTGGCGGTGGCGGGCGGCATCGATGTCCCGATGGTGATGGGGTTGCGGGCGACGTACACCATGGGCGGCATCGGCGGCGTCGAGGGCCGGGCTCTGGTGAAGGGCGACGTCCTGCGGGCGCGGGCGGTGACCGCGCCGCCACCGCGGCTACGGGTGCCGGCGTCGCTGCGGCCCGCGCTGGCCAACGTCTGGGAGGTGGAGGTGATGCGCGGCCCGCACGCGGACCCCGACTTCCTCACCGAGCAGGACTGGAAGGATCTGGTCGGCCGGGAGTGGAAGGTCGACCTCAACTCCAACCGCGTCGGCACCCGGCTGGAGTCGCATCGCTTCCAGTGGGCCAGGCCGTCCGGCGGGGTCGCGGGCGGGCACCCGTCCAACGTGCTGGACGGGAGCTACCCGATCGGCGGCATCAACACCAACGGGGACGTGCCTGTCATCCTCGGGCCCGACGGCCCGACCGCGGGCGGCTTCACCGTGATCGCCACCGTCGTCCAGGCCGGGCTGTGGAAGGTCGGCCAGCTCCGTCCCGGCCGCGACCTGATCCGCTTCCGGGAGGTGTCGCTGGACGAGGCGCTGGCGCTCGCCGCCCGCGTCGACTACACGACCGACCCCCACCACTACGAGGAGCTGTGATGCCGCGCGTGGACCTCAACTGCGACATGGGCGAGAGCTTCGGTCGCTGGAGCCTCGGCGACGACCTCGGCATGATGCCGTACCTGACCTCGGTCAACATCGCCACCGGCTACCACGCGGGTGACCCGCCGACGATCCGGCGCACAGTGGACGCCGCGGTGCGGCAGGGGCTGGCCATCGGCGCGCACCTGGCCTTCCCCGACCTGATGGGCTTCGGCCGCCGCCGCATGGTGATCCCCGCCGAGGACCTGGAGGACTACTGCCTCTACCAGCTCGGCGCTCTGCAGGCGTTCGTGCGGGCCGCCGGCGGCCGGCTGGCGCACGTCAAACCGCACGGCGCGCTGTACGTGATGGCCTCGGAGGACGCCGCCGTCGCGACCGCGATCGCCCGGGCGGTGGCCAAGGTGGACGCGTCGCTGCCGCTGATGCTGCTCACCTCCGCCACGGCGGACGCCGTGGCCGCCGAAGGGGTGCGGCTGGTCGTGGAGGCGTTCCCCGACCTGCACTACGACCGTACGGGGAAGCTCGTCATCGAGCCGGTCAAGAAGGCGTGGGACCCCGAGCTGGTCGCCGGCCGCGCGGTCCGCATGGTGCTGGAGCGCAAGGTCGCCGCCGACGACGGCACCGAACTCGACGTGGACGCGGTGTCCCTGTGCCTGCACGGTGACGCGCCGAACGGCCCGGAGATCGCCGAGGCGGTGCACAGGGCGCTGACCGGCCACGGGATCGAGCTGGCCCCGCTGGCCGTGCTGCTCGGCAGCTCAGCGGAGGGAGGCCGCCGGTGATGGAGTCTCTGCTGGTCGCCAACCGCGGCGAGATCGCCCGGAGGATCATCCGCACGGCGCGACGGCTCGGCCTGCGCACCATCACGGTGTACAGCGACGCCGACGCCGACCTGCCGTTCGTCCGGGAGGCCGACGAGGCGGTGGAGCTCGGCCCCGCGGCTCCCGCCGAGTCCTACCGCAACGCCGAAAAGGTGCTGGCGGCAGCCCGCCGTACCGGCGCCGAGGCCATTCATCCCGGCTACGGTTTCCTGTCGGAGAACGCCGGCTTCGCCCGTGCCGTCCAGGAGGCGGGGCTGGTCTGGGTCGGTCCCGCGCCGGACGTCATCGAGCTGATGGGCGACAAGATCAACGCCCGGAACGCGGTCGCCGCCGCCGGGGTCCCGGTCGCGCCCGGCACCCCGGAGCCGGTGGCGGGCGAGGCCGCCGCGCTCGACGCCGCGGCGGCCATCGGCTACCCCCTGATGGTCAAGGCCGCGGCGGGCGGCGGCGGCATGGGCATGGCCGTCGCCCACGACGAGGACGACCTGCGCAAGCAGTACGCGGCCGTGTCCGGATTCGCCGAGCGGTTGTTCGGCGATCCGGCGATCCTGCTGGAGCGCTACTACGCCGGCGCACGGCACATCGAGGTGCAGATCCTGGGTCTCGCCGACGGCGACGTCATCGCCCTCGGCGAGCGCAACTGCTCGGTGCAACGGCGCAACCAGAAGCTCGTCGAGGAGAGCCCGTCCCCCTGCCTCGACGCGGACCTGCGCGAGCAGATGCTCACCGCGGCCGTGCAGGTGGGCAAGGCCGTCGGTTACCGCAACGCGGGCACCGTCGAGTGCCTGGTGTACGGCGAACCGGGCGCCCAGGGGTTCGTCTTCCTGGAGATGAACACGCGACTGCAGGTCGAGCACCCGGTCACCGAGGCGGTGTGGGGCCTCGACCTGGTCGAGGAACAGCTTCGCGTCGCGGCGGGCGAGCCGCCGTCGGCGGACCTCACCGCGCTGCGCCCGCGCGGGCACGCCATCGAGTTCCGCGTGAACGCCGAGGATCCGGTGCGGTTCCTGCCCGGCCCGGGGACGATCAACGCCTGGAACGAGCCGTCCGGCGACGGCATCCGCGTCGACGCCGCCTACCGGCAGGGCAATCGGGTCACCCCCGCGTACGACTCCCTCATGGCCAAGCTGGTCGTGCACGCGGGCACCCGGGAGGACGCGATCGCCAGGGCACGGGAGGCGCTGGCCGCCTTCACGATCGCGGGTCCGAAGCAGAACCTGCCCTTCTTCACCGAGCTCCTCGACGAGCCCGAGTTCGCCGACGGCTCGTACAGCACCGCGCTGGTCGCGCGGATGCGGGCCACACCAAGGAAAGGAAGCTGAGATGGGCCGGCAGATCACGTCCGACCTGGCGGCCAACGTCTGGAAGGTGCTCGTCTCCACGGGCGACAGCGTCGCCGCCGGCGACACGCTGGTGATCCTCGAATCCATGAAGATGGAGATCCCTGTCGAGGCCGAGACGTCCGGCGTCGTCACCGCGCTGCCTGTCAGCGAAGGCGACGTCCTGGATGAAGGGGATCTGATCGCGGAGATCTCCTGACCCTTCGAACCGTGGTTTCCGCTGAGTGTTGCGTTGGTGACGCCTGGTAGCGATGCTGGCAGCATGGGCAGTGGAGGTCGGGGCCGCTGGGTGGTGTCGCCGGTCGCGCTCGCGGTGGTGCCGGTCGGGATCGGGCTGGTGGGGAATCTGGCGACCGGCACCGTTGAGGTGAAGGCCTGGTGGTGGACCCCGGCCACGTGGGTGTTGACCGGCGTGCTGGTCATGGTCGCCACCGCGTCGCAGATCGTGCAGTCGCGCGCTGTGCCGCAGAGCCGGGAGGCGGCGATGCGTAGCGCTGCGGCGGGTTTGCGACGGATGGTCCGGGAGCAGTGGGAGCACGAGACGGTGCTGCGGGGCGTTCGGCAGCCGGTGCCGTTGCGGGTGCGGTGGTCCTCGACCGATCGAGAGGTCGCGGAGAAACGTCAGGTGGTGCTGGACGAGCCGGAGACCACGTGGCAGGACAGGCCGTTGGAAGGCGACGTCACGCAGGTCGTCGAGAAGTTCTGCGAGCTGCCCCATCGGCAGTTGGTGGTGCTCGGAGAGGCGGGCGCGGGCAAGAGCGTCCTGGCGATGCTGCTCACCCTCGGGCTGATCGAGCGGTCGGTGGAGGACGACCCGGTGCCGGTGCTCCTGTCGATCACTTCCTGGAACCCGCAGGACGAGTCGGTACGCCGGTTCGCGGCTCGGCGGATGGCTGAGGATTATCCGATGCCGGCCGGTTTGTCGGAGGGCCGCTGCGTGGCGGAGCTGCTGATGAGCGAAGGCCGGATACTGCTGGTGCTGGATGGACTGGACGAGCTCCCGGCCGAGTCGCAGGAGCGGGCGCTGCGGAGGCTGGATGAGTTCGCCGCGACAGGACGGCCGCTGGTGGTGACCTGCCGGGCCCGCGAATACCAGCGAGCCGTGGACGCCAGTCGTTCGATCATCTCCCGGGCCGCGGTCGTGGAGATCATGCCGGTCGATGTGGAACAGGCGATCGCGTTCCTGTCCCACCCCGAGCCGTTCCGGCATCGCTGGGAACCGGTTTTCACCCATCTCCGCCACGACAGCGAGGGTCCGCTGGCGCGGGTGTTGTCCACGCCGTTGATGGTCTCACTGGCCCGTACCGCCTACAGGCCCTCGAACACCGACCCCATCGCCTTGACGCGCCTCGACAGCCAGGACGCCATCGCCGCGACGCTTCTGGACACCTTCGTGACCAGTGTTCATGACCCCGACCGGCCGACGCCGCCCGAAGGCCGACCGGTGCGCCGCTACAGTCCCGCCGCCGCCCAGCGCTGGCTCGGCTGCCTGGCCCTGCACCTGCAGCTGGTGGGCAGGACGGAACTGGTGTGGTGGCAGTTGTCCCCCGACCTCTTCACCTTCAATGCGGAGGTGATCAGGACCCGCACGGTGCTGGCTGTCGCAGTCGGCGTGGGTGCCGGTGTCAGTGCCGCGGCCGGGCCCGTGTCGGGGGGCGCAGCAGCGCTCACCGTGTCCGCCGCGGCCTTGGCCGCGGCGGCGGGCCTGCTGCGGCCGCTGTGGCCCCACGCTTACCCGGCGTACACCCCCACCTCCTACTCGCTGGCTCGCGAACGTCGTCGCCGGGTCCTGGCGCTGCGGGCCGGATTCGGTGTCGCGCCGGGGCTGCTGACCGGGGTCATTCTCGGCAATCCGCTGATCGGAGCGGCCGGTGCCCTGGTCACCGGGCTACTCGCGTCGGTCATGCCCACCCTGCCCTCCAGGACCCGGCCTCGGGGCACCACTCCACGCGCCACGCTGAACGCCAATCACCACGCCACCGCCATCGCCGCCGCCCAGCACGGCATCACCGGCGCATTGGTGTTCACCGCCTCTGTCGCAGTGCTCGCCCCAGCATCGACCCTCTGGATCCCCGCCGTCACCGCGGCCGCCGTCTACGGATGGGTCGCAGCCTGCGGTGCGGGCCTGTGGACCTGGATCGATTACAAGATCACCCATCTTCGTCTTGCCACCAAGGGCCGGCTCCCCTGGAGACTGTGGACATTCCTCGAAGACCAGCACCAACGCCAAACATTGCGCCAATCTGGAACTGCCTGGCAATTTCGCCACGCCTTGCTTCAACACCACCTCGCCGCCACCCCGTACACCCAGCACCTGTATGCCTGCGCCCGCCAAGGTGACGCGGGCGCGCTTGGACGCATCGCCGACCGGCTGGTCGAAGAGGACCGGCTTGATGAGGCCATCACCATGCTCGGCGCCTGGGCCGACCACGACACCTCCGGCACCGCCGCGTCGGCCAGCCTGAAACTGGCCGACCTGCTGGTCAAACACGACCGTGTCGAGGAACTGCGCACCCGTGCCGACGCGGGCGACGGGCATGCCGTCGCGATACTGGCCTACCTGCTGGAACGACAGGGCCGGATCGAGGAGGCCATCACCGTACTCCGTCCCCACACGGACCGAGGCTCCGCCCCGCAGCTGGCTCGGCTCCTCGCCCGCCACGATGGCGCTCAGGAGGCCATCGACCTGCTCAACGCCCACCCCGACCAGGACGACAACTGGACTCTCATGATGGCCGAGCTGCTGGCTCAGCAGGGCCGGACTGAAGAGCTGCGCGTCCGTGCCGACCAAGGCGACCGGGCCGCCGGCGACCAACTGGCCAAACTGCTCGCCGAACAGGGACGCGTAGAAGAACTGCAGGCCCGCGCCACAGCAGGCGACCCCGACGCCGCCTTCCGGCTCGCCCTGCAGAGCTGCGTGGAGGACGCCATCACCCTGCTGCGCCCCCACGCCGACCAGGGCGACTGGGCCGCCGGCGACCGGCTGGCCCGGCTGCTGGCCGAACAGGGGCGCGTGGAAGAACTGCGGGCCCGCGCCACGGCAGGCGACCCGCACGCGGCCCACAGCCTCGCCCGACTGCTTGCCCGACAGGGGCGGTTGGAGGATGCGGTCACCCTGCTCCTGCACCACGCTGTCCCAGCGGTTCAATCCGTCGAAGCGTATGCCGTCCTGCCGTTGCTCAGCCATCTCCTGACGAGGCTGGGGCGGGAGGAGGAGGCCATCACCGTGCTCCGCGCCCACGCCCATTTGGGCAACACCGTCGCCGTCAGCCTGCTGGCCGACCGCGATCTCACGCCTGAGCGCGCAGAAGGGTGATCGAAGGGAGTCTGCCGGCCGTTTGAACGCGGTACAGGGTCGGCGCCACCGGAGCCGCCCGGCGCGTTGACCTCAATCAAGGTTGAGGGGACAGGATGACGGCATGACCTCCCCTCAGTACGGAAAAGCGCTGGTCCTCGGTGCCGGCGGAGTTGTCGGCACGGCGTGGCTGTCGGGCCTCGCCGCAGGGCTGCGCCGCGAGGGCATCGACCTCGCCGAGGCCGACCTCATCGTGGGCACCTCTGCCGGCGCGATCGTCGCGGCCATGCTCACCACCGGCCGGGCCCTGGCCGATGTGGAGACGCTGCCGTCCACGGGCGCCGGACGTTCCGGGCCACCGGACCTGGCCGCGATGTCACAGGCGTTCGCCACGCTGGTCGACCCGACCCTGGAACCGGACGACAGACGCCGTCGAGCCGGGCGCATCGCGCTCGCTGCCGAGGCCCCGTCCGAGGACGGACACCTGACCGGGATTTCCTCCCTGGTCGAGACCGAGAAGTGGCCCGATCGCCCCTTGCTGATCACCGCAGTGGATGCCGAGACCGGCGAACCGAAGGTATGGGACCGCGACGGCGCGGCGACCCTGGTCGAGGCCGCGGCGTCGAGCTCCGCGTTTCCTGGAACGACCGCTCCGATCACCGTCAACGGCCGCCGCTACATGGACGGCGCTCTGCGCAACGGCGTGAACGCCGACCTCGCCGCCACCGCCGTGACCCGCGTTTTCATCGAGCCGATGGCCGACCGTTTCCCGGCGAGCGACCCTCGGGACGTGCGCATCGGCCCGGATGCCGAGGCGTTGGCGGCGTTCGGCCCCGACCTCGGAAACCGGGAGGCATGGACGCCTGTCTACCAGGCCGGAGTCCGGCAGGCCCCGCAGGTCGCCGTGGTGCTGCGTCCTGTCTGGGACGCGGCCCCCGTCACCTGATCGGCAACAGCCGACACCATGCTCGTCGGCAGCGCCGTTGTGATCGTCATCTCATCCCTCCGGTGAGATGATCTCCGCGGACGCGCGGCGAACCTCAGGCTCCCGCCCCCGTACCTGCTCGTGACGGATCGCCGGCCCCCACCCCCCACTCCGGAGGCAGCACATGCCACAGCCAGATCCTCATCACCCCCTCATCGGGCGCAGAGCCTTCGGCCTCGGAGTCGCCGCGGCCTCGTTGACCGTCGCACTCGGTCCCGCCTTGTCCGCGAACGCGACGACGTCCCGGCGGCGGGCGACACTGTCCGACAGCACGGCCTTCGACGAGACGACGCTGTGGGACAACACCGTGGATCCGCTGGAGAGCTACCACGTCCACGGGCTGGCCGTGCTGCCGGACGACACCATCCTGGTCGTCACGGAAGGCCGCCACGAGGTGTGCGACGCGGGCCCCCGAGACCTGCTCGTACGCCGTAGCCCCGACGGCGGCGACACCTGGCAACCGACCCGAACGCTGGTCGCCTCGGTCGGAGGCCAGTCGTGGGGAAACCCGACCTTCGTGGTCGACCGGCTCACCGGCGGCATCTTCCTGTTCTACATGCTCTCCACCCGGCTGCCGGAGAACACCGGTTGCTCCGGCGACAAGGGCGACCTCTTCATGATCTCCAGTGAGGACGGCGGTCTCACCTGGAGCGCGCCGCGCGATATGTCAGGCCTGTTCAGCCAGTTCCCCTACGAATGGACCCTGCACGGTCCCGGCCCCGGCCACGGCATCCAGCTGGACAACGGCCGGCTGCTGCTCAACTGCGCCCACCGCCGCGAGGTCACCGGCAACACCGTCGCCGAACGCCGCTACGGCGTCGCGTCGATCTACAGCGACGACCACGGCCGGACCTGGCACGCCACCGGGGAGGTGCCTGTCTCCGCCGCCTATCCCATCAACGAGGCCAGGCTGATCCAGAGGTCCGACGGCACGGTGCTGATCAACGGCCGGGCCGCGGCGGGCGGCAACCGGCAGCGGATCGTGTCGGTCAGCGCCGATCGTGGGCTCAGCTGGTCGCCGCCGCAGCTCGACGGGGCCACCGGTACGTTCAACGCCGTGGACGCCAGCCTGCTGCGCTACACGGGCGGGCCGGGCACGTCCGAAGTGAGCCGGGTGTTGTTCAGCCGCCCCGACTCCCCCGTCCGTACCAACCTGACCGTGTCGATCAGCTACGACGACGCGCACTCCTTCCGCTACAGCCGGGTGATCAACGAGGGCCGGTCGTACTACTCCGAGCTCGGCCGGCTCTCCGACGGCAGGATCCTGCTCCTCTACGGCCGTGACGGCGACGACCCGAGCTTCCCCCGCCGCGTGGTCATGAGCCGGTTCTCGCTCGAATGGCTGAGCGGCGGCCGCGACAGCCTGTCCGACGGCCCCGGCTACACCGAACGTCTCATCGATCTCACCACCGGCGCCGCCACGTCCGGCGGCACCATGTCCGCCGTCCAGGACCCCATGGCCCGCGGCGGGAAACGGGTGGCGTTCACCACTTCCCAGACCGGCACGTACTTCGAATACACCGTGAACGTCCCGGCACCGGGAACCTATGAGCTGCTGCTGCGCTACTTCCGTACCGCTGACGGAGGTCTGGTCACCGTCTCGGTCGACGGCGTCAAACCCCGGGCCGCGCTGGTGGACACCACCGCCGACCGGGCTGACGGCCACGACGTCGCGCAACTCGGCAGCCTCGATCTGACGGCCGGGTCGCACAAGATCCGGTTCACCGCTTCCGGGGTGGGCCGCGGCGGCGGCAGGCTGGTCTCGCTGGACACGCTGAGCCTGATCGACGCGCTCTCCCAACCCGACGTACGGGAAGAGGTGGTGGTCGACAACGACGAACTCGGCTACGAAATCATCAGCGGCACCTGGTCTGCCAGCTCGAGCGTGCCCGGCTACCGGGGCGGCAACTACCACTACGCCCCCGCCGGCACGGGCGGACACGTCGTCCGGTGGCGGCCCGTGGTCCCGCTCACCGGCGACTACGAGGTGCAGGTCTCGTACAGCGCGCACGAGAACCGCGCGAGCAACGCTCCCTTCACGGTCCGTCATGCCAGTGGGACAACGCTCGTACGTGTCGATCAGCGCAGGAGCGGAGCGACGGAGCCGCGCGGCGGTTCCTGGGTCTCGCTCGGCACGTACCGCATCAGCGAGGGGGTGGGCAGGGTCGAGCTGAGCAACAACGCGAACGGCGTGGTCATCGCCGACGCCGTCCGGCTGCTCCGCGCACCTGGATGACATGGCGTCCGCAGAACGCCGGAAAATGCGACAGAAGGTGTCGGGTTTTTGGTCGAGGATCGTGTCACCGGTCGGCGGACGTGGACCGGACCCACGGATAGACAGGACCTCGATGCGCGAAACGCCAGAAGATCTCGAAAGGCTCCAGGCCCTCCTGGACGCCTCCCTCTCCCGCTCCACCTCGCACCTCCGTTCGATCATCAACACCGAGAGGACACTGACCGCAGAGCAGCTCACCAAAGTCCTCACCGGCATGTGCACCCTTGCCCTGTCCACCGTGACGGCCAAGGGCGAGCCGCGGATCAGTGGCGCGGACGGGCATTTCCTGCACGGCAAGTGGCACTTCGGCACGGCACCCGGCGCCGCAAAGGCCCGCCACCTGGCCGCCCGCCCCGCCGTCAGCGTCGCGCACATGCGCGGGGAGGACCTGGGCGTGTTCACGCACGGCACGGTGGAGATCCTCAACCCCCAGAACGGCGAGCCGGCCGCGGACTGGCCGGACCTGCTCGCGTACTTCAAGGACTTCTACGGCGACGACGCCTTCGACTGGGACAACGACGTGGTCTACTACCGGCTGCATCCGCACTGGATGACCGCCTACGCCCCCGACATCGCCAAGCTCACTGCGGCGTCGCACGAGGGGGACGAAGGTTGACCGCATTCGTACGGGAGACCATCGAGGTGGTGGGGGCTCGTACCAACAATCTGCGGGACGTGTCGGTGAGCATCCCCAAAGGGCAGCTTGTCGCCTTCACCGGAGTGAGCGGCAGCGGCAAGACCTCGCTGGCCGTCGACACCCTGCACAACGAGGCGCAACTGCGGTATCTGGAGGGGCTTTCGCCGTTCGTACGCCAGTACATCACCCAGCGCAACCGGCCGAAGGTCGACCGCATCCTGGGACTCGGCGCGACGCTCGCCGTCGACCAGCGCCGCCTGAACCGCAACCCCCGCTCCACGGTCGCGACGATCACCGGTATCGACGGGCACCTGGGGCTGCTGTACTCGCGCCTTCCGGGAATCGGCGCCGACCCGGCGGCGGAGAGTGGAGACGGGCATCTGACGACCGCTCACTTCGACCGCAACACGCCGGAAGGGAGCTGTGCGGACTGCCACGGCGTGGGCGGGCGCTGGCAGGCGCAGGAGGACCTGGTCATCACCCACCCGGAGCTTCCGCTCTTCGAGGGGGCCTCGCCCTGGTACGCGAAGTGGCGGTCGGGGGAGCACACGTTCGTACCGGCGCTCGCCGAGAAACGCGGCGTGGACCTCAGCCGGCCGTGGCGGTCGCTGCCTGAGGAGTTCCGCCACTGTGTGCTGTACGGCACGGGTGACGAGAAGGTCGAGGCGACCGTCGACATGACCAGCAAAAAGGAGACGGTCTCGGTCACCTACACCTCGAGCCAGCCGCTGCGGGGCGCGCTCGCCGAGGTGGAGCGGGTGTTCGTGAACGCCCAGACCTCCAGCGCCAAGCAGCGCTACCTGCCGTACATGCGCAAGCAGCCGTGTGGCACCTGCGGCGGCAGCGGGTACGACCACGTGGCCCGGTCCGTGCGGCTCGGCGGGCTGGCCTTCCCCGACCTGCTCGAGGTGGACGTACGGGAGGTGCGCGGCTGGGCGAAGCGGGTGGCCGGCGACCTGGGCGCCCGGCAGCGCGAGGTGGGTGAGCCGCTGCTGCAGGACCTGGGCCGCAGACTCGCGATCCTTGACCGGCTCGGCCTCTCCCATCTCCAGCTGTCCCGGAGCGCGGCGACGCTGTCCGGGGGTGAGTTGCAGCGGACCCGGCTCGCCGCGCAGCTCAGCACCGAGTTGAGCGGCATCATCTTCGTCCTGGACGAACCCGGTACCGGGCTGCATCCGGCGGACAAGGCGCACCTGCTCGACATCGCCCTGGAGTTGCGCGCGGCCGGCAACACGGTGCTCCTGGTCGAGCACGACCCTGAGCTGATCGCCCGGGCCGACTGGGTGATCGACATGGGGCCCGGCGCGGGCCGCCTCGGCGGTGAGGTCCTGGTGTCGGGGCCGCCCGCCGACGCGGCCGCCCACCCGACGTCGCTGACCGGCCGCTATCTGGCCGGCGAGGGGCCTCGGCTGCGCCGGACCCGCCGCCCGGTCGGGGATGGCACCGGCTGGGTGGAGCTGCACGGCCTGCGTGCGCAGAACGTGGCCGCTGACCTGGTACGTTTCCCCGCCGGTCGGCTCACCTGCCTGACCGGGGTGAGCGGCAGCGGCAAGAGCAGCCTGCTCGGCGCGCTCGGGACGAGCGTGGAGGCCGCCCTGAACGGGACGGCGACCGACAGGGTGCGGGAGGTGACCGGCCTCGCGGGGTTCGGCTGGGTCGCCGTCGTCGATCAGGAGCCGCTCGGGCGAACGCCGCGGTCCAACCCGGCTACCTACAGCAAGGCGTTCGACATCGTCCGCAGGCTGTTCGCCGAAACCGGTGCGGCACGCGGGCGCGGGGTCGATGCCTCCTGGTTCAGCTTCAACACCGCGGGTGGTGGGCGCTGCGAGATCTGCACCGGCTATGGCCGCAAGCTGGTTGACATGCACTTCCTGCCGGATGTGTGGGTGGTCTGCGACGCGTGCGAGGGCCGGCGCTACAAGCCGGAGGCTTTGGACATCAGGTATCAGGGGCTGGCCATCGATCAGGTGCTGGAGCTGACCGTCGCCGAGGCCGTGGAGCAGTTCTCCGAGCCCCGGCAGCTCGCGGAGACCCTGGGAGCCTTGAACCAGGTCGGGCTTGGCTATCTCCAACTCGGCCAGAGTGCCACAGAGCTGTCCGGCGGCGAGGCGCAGCGGCTGAAGCTGGCGTCCGCGATCCAGCGCGGTGCGGCGAGCCGCAGGGCCGGCCTCGTCGTTCTCGACGAGCCCGTCTCGGGCCTGCACCCGTCTGACATCCAGCGGGTGGTGGACGCGCTCGATGTGCTGCTCGAATCGGGCAACACCGTCGTCGTGGCCGAGCATGACATCCCCGTGGCCGCGTCCGCGGACTGGGTGATCGACCTGGGGCCGGGGGCCGGCCCGAATGGAGGTGCGGTGATCGCGGAAGGCACCCCGGACGTCGTCGCGACGGCGGGCACCCCGACCGCCGGCTTCTTCCGCCGGTACGCGGCGGGCCTGCCGCTCCTGGAGGCGCGATCCTGTTAGGTATCCCCGGCCGCTCGTCGTGATCGGGTGGTTGTTGTCGGCTCCGTCGGCCCGCGATGAGGCCGCATACGTGACCGGCGCGACGATGTCGGCGTTGCGGGGCTGGGAGCCTTGAATCCTCATCGGAAGGATCATTAGGCTCTCATTTGGTGCCTGCATGGGAGGTACGGTGGCCCCGGACTCAGCCTCCGAAATCGACCATATTTCGGCCGGGTACGACCCGGATCCCGCGCTGTCGATGTCCTTGCATGCCGACGCATACACCGATGTGAAGTGGTTCGACGTCGACCAGCGGGCGATCTTCGCGCGTACGTGGCAGTGGCTGTGCCATGTGGAGAAGCTGCGGGAGGCAGGCAGCTACGTGACGGGCACGGTGGCCGGCATGCCGATCGTCGCCGTCCGGGACGAGGCCGGCACGCTGCGGGCGTTCTACAACGTGTGCAAGCACCGGGCGCACGAGCTACTGTCCGGTTCCGGCGTCCGGCGCAGCATCGTGTGCCCGTACCACGCCTGGAACTTCGACCTGACCGGCCGGCTGAGGCGAGCACGCAACACTGGTGCCATGCCGGGCTTCGACCCCTCTGCGGTGTGCCTGGATCAGATCCAGGTTGCCGAGTTCGGCGGCATGGTCTACGTCAACCTCGACCCCGGGGCGACCCCGCTGCCGGAGCAGGCCGGAGGCCTGAAGGCGGAGATCGAAGCGCGGGCGCCGGACGTGGCCAAGCTGACCCTCGCCCGCCGGCTCACTTACGACATCGCCTCCAACTGGAAGAACGTCGTCGACAACTTCCTGGAGTGCTACCACTGCCACGTGGCCCACAAGGACTTTGTGTCCCTGGTCGACATGAGCACCTACAAGGTCACCACGTACGGGATCTACTCCAGTCATATGGCCCAGGCGGGGAAAGCGGAGAACACCGCCTACGACGTGTCGGGGGCAACCGTCACCGAGCACGCGGTCTGGTGGCTGTGGCCCAACACCTGCCTGCTGCGCTATCCCGGCCGCGGAAACTTCATGGTGCTGCAGATCGTCCCTGACGGCCCGGAACGCACTCGCGAGATCTGGGACTTCTACCTGGAGACCGCGGAGCCGAACGAGGCCGAGCTGGACGGCATCCGCTACATCGACGAGGTTCTCCAGGTGGAGGACATCGCCTTGGTGGAGAGCGTCCAGCGCGGGATGCGCACTCCTGCCTTCACCCAGGGGAAGATCGTCTATAACCCCCAGGAGTCCGGGTTGTCCGAGCACGCGGTCCACCATTTTCACGGCCTCGTCCTCGACGCCTACCGACATGAGCTGGACCGAATCAGCTCACCACAGGTCACGCCGTGAGGGCGGCCGCGGCTTCCCGGTAGATGACGCTCGGGTCCTCGGACAGCCACGCCTTCACCTGGTGGCTCCAGGCGTCGGCGAGCACCTCTGCCCGGTGCGCCTCGATGCCGTCGAGGGCTGCCGCGACGATCGTCTCGGGGGCGGTCTTGTCGCCGTCGTACCAGGCCATCATGTCGGTGTCCGCGGCGCCGAGGTGCAGGCCCGTCACCAGAGTGCGCTGGTCGGCCAGCTCCAGGCGGACGCTGTTGGTGAGCGCCCACTCGGCGGCCTTGGCCGCGTGGTAGGCGCCCGCGCCGTTGAAGGCGAGCCACGAGATCGCCGACAGGACGTTGAGGATCGCGCCGTCGGCCAGTTGGGGCGCGAAGGCGCGGATCACGTTGAGGGTGCCGTAGAAGTGGGTGTCCATCTCGCGGCGGATCGTGTCGAGGTCGCCGGTGATGAGGTTCGCGCCGGTGGAGATGCCCGCGTTGTTGATGACGATCTTGACGTCGGATGCCGCGGCGGCCGCGGCGGCGACCGACGCCGGGTCGGTGATGTCCAGGCGCAGCGGGATGACTCCTGGTACGTCGATGAGGTCGGGACGGCGGGCGGTGGCGTACACCTTGCCGGCGCCGCGGTCGAGGAGGGAAAGGACGAATTGCCGGCCCAGGCCCCGGTTGGCGCCGGTGACCAGCACATGTGCTCCGTTGATCTGCATACCGGATAGGCTAAAACCTGACGTTGACGTCAGAGGCAAGTGTTGTGATGGAGGTCACGATGCGTATCGGCGAGTTGGCGGCGCGGTCGGGCGTCAGCGTGCGGGCCTTGCGTTACTACGAGGAGCAGGGACTGCTGGAGGCGGGCCGGAGCGGCTCCGGGCAGCGTCACTATCCCGAGTCGGCGGCCGACCGCGTTCAGCTGATCCAGACGCTCTACTCCGCCGGCCTGTCCAGCCGGACCATCGCCGAGCTGCTGCCCTGCGTCGATGCCAGGGCCAGCACCCCCGAATCGCGTGCCCGGCTGGCCGCCGAGCGTGATCGCATCGACGCCCAGATCGCCGCTTTGACCCATACCCGTGACAACCTGGACGCGGTCATCGCCTCCACCGAAAGCCCGGCCAGCGGCTGCGCATGGATCGCGGACGGAGACGTCGCCGCGCAGGTGAGCCACTCCGCGGCGTCATGATCGTACGGGCGCTCCTGCGCTGCACGCGTCACAACGGGCGCAGGTGCTCGATCGTGACGCGGTGCCGCTCGGTCAGCCGCTGGGCGATCAACGAGCGGTGGCAGGCCTCGGCGTCGCGCTCGACACAGAGCAGCGCCGCGGTCCCGCTGCTCGGCAGCGCCGACACGATCGGTGTGAGGTCGGCGCGGTCGAGGATCTCGGTGATGTAGCGGCGGGTGTACTCGGCGGCGAGCTCGCGGCGCGAGCGCTTGCCGACCCCTTGGCGGTCGTCCTCGGCGTACTGGAGCCGGCGTAACTCGGTGGTTGGGGCGAGCTCAAGGTGGTGCTCGTAGGTGATCCCGGCATGCGCGAGGGCCGCCTGCAGCCGGAGTGAGTTCGCCCAGGCGTACTCGGGTCCGCGGACACCGCGGCGCTGGCGTACATCGAGCAGCAGGCGGACGTCCGCGTGCCGCAGTCGTTGCAGGAAGGACGCGCCGTCGAAGCCGTACACGCCGATTGTCACCATTCTGAACACCGGAAATCACCCACCTGCCTGCCAGCTCGTGCCGCCTCCGGCAGTGCGGCCCTGCCGGAGGCGGCGAGGCCCATCACGCGACGGCGGTCCCCTCAAGCTCGACCATCAGGTCGGGGATCGCCAGCCGCGTCACCCCGAGCATCGTGGTGGACGGCGCCACCCCGGCGGCGCCCAACCGCGACGCCAGCACGCCGTAGTGCTCGAAGAGCCGATCGACGTCGGTGGTGTAGACGTTGAGCCGGACGAGGTTCGCGAGGGACATGCCGGCCTCGCCGAGCACGGCCTCCAGGTTGTCGAGGCTCAGCGCCAGCTGCGCCGCCATGTCCTCGGCATGCTGGGGCTTGCCTTCGCCGCTCATCGCGGTCTGCCCGGAGCAGTACAGGGTCCGGGTGTGCCCGGAGACGATCTCACCCTGGTTGTAGCCCATCTCCACCGACCACGCCCACGGGTTGACCGCCGTTCGCTCCATTGCCACATCAGCTCCATTCGATTTATGCACGTAGATCGCGTCATCTTCTTGGTCGCGCTGATGAGCCTCCCAACAAATCACGACATCCTGTGTCGTGTATTGCTTGTAATGTTTCCGTGTGCGTGCCGACCGGTTGGTCTCGCTGGTGCTGCTGCTGCGGCAGCACGGTCGGCTGTCCGCGGTCGCGCTGGCCCGCGAGCTGGAGGTATCCACCCGCACCGTGCTGCGCGACATCGAGGCGCTGTCCTCAGCCGGCGTCCCGGTCTACGCCGAACGCGGCCGGCACGGCGGTTTCGCGTTGTTGCCCGGTTTCCGTACCGAGCTCACCGGACTGAACCACGACGAGGCCCTTGCCCTGCTGATCGCCGGATCGCGGCGCGGCGCGCAGGCGTTCGGCCTCGGCTCGGCGCTCGCTTCGGCGATGCTCAAGGTGGTTGACGCGCTGCCCGAAAGCTATCGGGACACCGCGGCCGGCGCGGCCGAGCGGTTGCTCATCGACCCGGAGACCGACCTCCTCTCGCGTCGGCTGGTCGCCGAGGAGGTGCCTGACACCGTGGTGGCCGAGGTCCGGCGCGCGGTGCTCGCCGGACACAAGCTGCGCATCCACTACGCGGCTCTGGACCAGAGCCCGAAGTGGCGCACGGTGGACCCGATCGGCCTGGTCACCGTACGCGACCAGGGCTACCTGTTGGCCACGAGGTCTGGCGAGGACCGCACCTACCGGCTGTCCCGGGTCCTGGCCGCCCAGGAACTCGCCGAACCCGCGCAGCGACCGGACCGGGTCGATCTGGACCGGGCCTGGCAGGAACGCAGCACGCGGTTCCGGACCGGCGGCGACCAGGTCACCGTGCTGCTACGGGTGAACCCGGCGCGGCGGGAGGACCTGCTGGGCACCGCGCTGGCCGTTCGCGCCGAGGAACCCGACTCGGACGGCTGGCTGCGGATGGAGGTGGCCTTCCAAGATTCGAGACACGCCGAGTGGGCGCTGTGGCAGCTCAGCACGAACGCGGAAGCCCTGTCCCCGCAGTGGTTGCGCGACTCCCTGCGTAGCCGCGCCACCGCGCTCGCCACCCGCTACGAAGTGTCGTCCTGAGAGCCGGCCGGTCTCCGACGCGATTACGTCGAGCGGCTCGCCGCTCTCCGGCACGCGGGCTTCGCGTCAGGCTGCTGCCGGACGGAGGACGCAGAACTCGTTGCCCTCCGGGTCGGCGAGGACCATCCACGGGACGTCGCCCTGGCCGACGTCGGCGAGCGTCGCGCCGAGGGTCTGCAGCCGGGCCACCTCCGCCGCCTGATCCTCACCGCGGTACGGCAGCAGGTCGAGATGGACGCGGTTCCACACGGTCTTCGCACCGGGCGCTGTGCGGAGGAACTCAAGATACGGCCCGACACCCTTGGCGGAGCGCAGCCGCGCGTGATCGTCGGTCACCTCGTGCACGGTCCAGTCCATCGCCTCGCCCCAGAACCGGGCCATGGCCCGCGGGTCCGCGCAGTCGACCACCACCGCGGCGATCGGCCCGGTGTCCCGGTAGATCTCCCGAGGCTCCAGCACGCAGAACACGTTGCCCTCCGGGTCGGCCAGCACCGTCCACGGGACGTCACCCTGGCCCACATCGGCGGGCGTCGCACCGAGCTCCTTCAGGCGCGCGACCAACTCCGCCTGATGGGCAGCAGAGGTGGTGGCGAGATCGATGTGCACGCGGTACTTCACCGATTCGGGGTCCGGGACGGTGACGACATCGACGCAGACGGCGGTGGGGTCCGGCCAGACGAAACCCATGGGCTCGACGTTGGTCACACCGGGTCCCTCGCTGGAAACACCCCAGCCGAGCGCCTCCGCCCAGAACCGGCCGAGCGCCGAGTCATCCCGAGCCTTGAAATTCACCTGAACGAATTGCAGCCCCATGGCGCCCACCCTATGCCCAACAAATACCGGCGGTAGCGGGCAGGCCGGGGACTTCTCCGAGCGGCCGAAGGCTCTGGGCGGGCGGCAACGGGGACCCGCGGAGCGTTCGGGAACCGAGCCGCCCGCGTAAGTGGGCGCCTCAGACGACCTTGGCCGTACGTGAGCTCATGTACCGCCTCATAACCCGGTCTGAGCTGGTGTTTCCCGCCATCGGATCACCTGTCAAACGGCGCGTACGCCCGTACGGAAAAGCCCGTCGAACAGGCTGACAACACCGATCTTCTACCGGACACGCGAGCGAACCGGAACGTTGGATCCCGCCAGACCGGAATCGCCCCAGCCCCTGAACCAGGAGTAACGATGAAGCTGCCCGCACGCGCCGCCGCCCTCATGGCGGCCGTCCTGTTCACTTCGCTGACGGGAGTGTACGAGGCGTCGGCGGCGACACAGACGGCTGACGCTGAGGCCCTTCCGAGCGTGAACATGGAAGCCACCGTCAAGGCGGCCCAGATCGACCCGCGGCGTCCCGACAATACGCTGACTCCGGGCGCCAAGGCCAGCGTGCTCCTCGTCGAGGAGGCGCTGCGTGACGGACGCTTTCTCGACGCGAAGTGGGTGGACGGCTACTTCGGCTCCACAACGGTCACCGCCTACGCGAAGTACCAGAAGTCGCTCGGCCTCAGTGGTCTCGACGCCAACGGCCTGCCGGGCAAGACGTCGCTCACCAAGCTCGGCGCCGGCCGCTTCAAGGTCACCGATGTCATCGACCCGGGCGCCCGGGTGTCCACCGGCGGTTTCGTCATCAACGCTCGCACACGAAACATGCTGGCGGCGGCCAAGCGGCTGCTCGGTCGCGACCTCAAGCTGGATCAGGGCTCGTACAACCCCGGCGGCGACCCCACATCCGCGGGCACCCACGACGGCGGGGGCGTCGTCGACATCTCGGTCAAGGGGATGAACTCCGCCACCCGCACCGCGACCGTCCGCGCGTTGCGCCTCGTCGGCTTCGCCGCATGGCTGCGTAACCCCCAGCAGGACGACTGGCCGTGGCACATCCACGCCACCGCCATCAACGACACCAGCCTCTCCGGCCAGGCCCAGCACCAGATCGGTGACTACTACCTCGGCCTGAACGGGCTCGCCGGCCGCGGCCCGGACGACGGCCCGAAGGTGACCATCCGTACCTGGGAGGAGTACCAGCGCCGCTGACTCCTCCATCCGAAACCCAGACTCCGCACATAGAAAAGGAACAGCACATGAGAACGCTCGCCAGGATCCTCACCGCGACGACCGCAGCGATGGCACTCAGCGGGACGGTCCTCGCCACCGCATCGCCCGCCTCGGCCGCGAACCGCGACGGCGTCTGCGATACCGGCGAATTCTGCTACTACTTCAACAGCAACAACCAAGGGTCGGTCTCCGACTTCACCGGATCGATCGACGACTACGCCACCACCCAGCCCACCTGCTACGACTTCAAGGGCCCCGGCGAGGGCAAGGGCAAATGCATCAAGAACGCCGCCGCCTCCGTCTGGAACCGCAGCAGCAAAACCGTCCGCGTCTACTTCAACAGCGGCCACACCGGCACCTACCAGGACTTCGCCGCAGGCGCCAAGGGCAACCTGAACGCCACCCTCAAGAACCAGAACGCCTCGCACCAGTTCAGCCCTTCGTCGTCACCGTCGCGCAGCAACATGTCGACCTCGCTCTACAAGGCCAGCGCCACGATCACCTGCGGCTTCGACGGTTACACCTCCACCTCCGGCCGGCACGAAGGCATCGACATCGCCCGCGGCATCGGCTCGAATGTTTACAACCTGGTGGCCGGCAAGGTCATCAACGTCGTACGCGGCTCCACCGGCAGGGCGGGACTTTCCACGATCGCCGTCTACAACGCCGCAGCGAACAAGACGGTGATCTACCTGCACTCCGCTCCGCTGTCCTCCCTGCGCGTGGGCCAGCAGGTCAGCCGCGGCCAGGTCATCGCCACCGAGTCGTGGCACGGGGTGTCGAGCCGTTCATCCGCGCACACCCACGTCGAGATGCGTCTCGGACAGCAGACGCGTGCGGCCAAGAGCGTCGGCGACCCGCACCTGGAGAACCCGAACCCGACCTCGTTCTGGAACTCCCAGGGCTACACCGTCCGATAACGCTTCGCGGCCACCGACAAGATGAGGAAGACCACTGTGCCTTTACGAACTGTCCGGCTGATCTCGCGGCTCGCGGCCGCGGCGACCGCCGTGATGGCGCTCGGCGGGACGGTCCTCGCCACCGCATCGCCCGCCTCGGCCGCAAGCCGCGACGGCGTCTGTGACACCGGCGAATTCTGCTACTACTTCAACAGCAACAACCAGGGATCGCTCTCCGACTTCACCGGATCGATCGACGACTACGCCACCACCCAGCCCACCTGCTACGACTTCAAGGGCCCCGGCGAGGGCAAGGGCAAATGCATCAAGAACGCCGCCGCCTCCGTCTGGAACCGCAGCAGCAAAACCGTCCGCGTCTACTTCAACAGCGGCCACACCGGCACCTACCAGGACTTCGCCGCAGGCGCCAAGGGCAACCTGAACGCCACCCTCAAGAACCAGAACGCCTCACACCAGTTCCTGAGCTCCACAACGCCGACGCCGACGCCGACCGGGTGCAAGACCGACGGCACGGACACCAAGCTGCCCACGACGATCCTCGTGTACCGCAAGTCCCTCGATCGCGTGGAGCGGGTGGAGTTCAAGACCTACGTCAAGAACGTCCTGCCCAACGAGTGGGTGTCGAGCTGGCCGAGCGAGTCCCTCAAGGCCGGGGCGATGGCCGTGAAGAACTTCGGCTGGTACTGGGCGCTGCACTCCAACCGCAAGACGGCAGACGGCCGGTGCTTCGACGTCTACGACCACACGTCGAGCCAGGTGTACAAGCCCGGCTCCGCGAAGGCGGTGACGAGTGCCGCGGTGGACGCGACCTGGGGCACCCGGCTGACCCGCAGCGGGAAGATCTTCCGAGCCCAGTACTGCTCCACGACGACGGCGTGCGGAAATTGGGTCGACGGCGACTGGATGTCGCAGTACGGCTCTCGCGATAAGGCCAGAGCGGGCTGGAGCTACTCCAGGATCCTCCAGAACTACTACACAGGGATCGTTCTCGGCTCCTGACTCCCCTGAGACCGTCCGACTCCGGTTCCCCGGCGTGCCACGCACGTCGGGGAATCAGAGTGCGTCGACGATGATCTGGAAGTTGATCGGCCGGCTTCCGGGGAACACGACCGCTCCCGAAGCGTCCACCATCTTGAATCGCACGTAGCACAAGCCCGGCTTCTTGGGCGTGGTGATGTCGGTCCGGATGTCGACCGTCTCGCCAGGTTGCGTGTCCTTGATCGGCACGTCGGAGATGGTCTGGCAATGGTCAGCCTGCTGCGTGGGGTCGAGGCGCCGCAGCGAATATCCCTTCCACGGCACGGTCCCGGCGTTCTTGAGCCGCCATACCTTGGTCATGGTCTTGCCGGGACCGACGCGCGTGCAGTCGGCCAGCGTGACGTCCTCGATGAACGCGGCCGCATCGCCCTTGTACAACGGCGGGGACCAAGGCGGGTTCGTCGAACGCACCGGGCAATCGGCCGGGGACAGCGCGGCGATCGATGGGCTGCCGGTCGGGTTCGAGCTGTTTCCCTCGGGCTCGGAGCCGCGATTGACGACGACCACGACGAGGACCGCCGCCCCCACGGTGACAGCCGCTGCCGCGAACGCGGCCGCGCCGGTCAGCCGTAATCGTCCTCTGCTCCTCGGCGCGGGGAGCAGAGGCTGGATGTTGCCCGCGAGCTCGTCGGACGGCGGCCGCGGCGTAGGCACGGATGCCGAGGTCTCGCCGACCAACCGGGGCGCTTGCATGGTACGAAGCTCCGTGGCGGACACCGCGAGTCCACCGGACAGACCGTCCACCGAGGTGTCCACGCGGATCGCGGGATCCCCGGCGCTCGTCGATCTGACCGCCTGGTTCGCCCTCTCCCAGAGTTCGCGGTACGCGGCCGGGTCCGCGTTACACACCTTGACGAATTCGACGGTGGTCTCCCAACTCGGGAGCCGGTTACCCTTCGTGGCTTCATGCAACGTCGTGTGAGAAATCGCCCCTGACCGGCCGGACATCTCACGGAATGGTGGGTTGCCGACCGCGTTGCGTAACTCCCGCAGCGTCGCCGCAAAGTCCTCGATTATCTCCGCCCGTGCACGCCTGTCGTCCACCGTGTGAAGGTAACAGCACTCACGGTCGTCACTCAACTCGAACCGGAATCGGTGCGAAGCCGGGCGAGATGAGCGTGCAAAAGGCCGTACGGCTCATCCCGCTGCGGCTTGAAGTGGCCTCTGACCAGGCCTTACAGGCCCGCATCCTGGTCGAACACGACGAAGGAGACCGGACCTTCGCCCCCACCCAATAATGCTGGATATAAGGACACCACGTTGACCGGAACGCCCTTAACCGAGCCGGTCTCGGCGGCGTATGTTCAGGTCGATGATTCACGCGGAGTCCATGGCCAGGGGCCGGAATATTACGCAACGGAGCGGCTCGGTCACGGCTTTAAATACGGTGTGGCAGGCCCGGGATAATTACTGTCGGCGTTTAATCCGCAGCCAGACTCTTTCCCTCTCTCCCGGAATCCGCAGGGCCGCCTTCGTGTCGGCACCGGCGGCGTGAGCGAGCGTGGCCGCGACCGAGCGGCTGGACTACGAGACCGAACTCGCCGTGGTTCCGCTGGGACGCCACTCCCGCAGTGAGGGTTACTCCGTCGTGAGCCGTTCGTGGCCGCCCCGGACAGGTGACGACCCGAGGCCTTGATTACGGACTGTTCAACCACCATGACCGCGCGTTCCCCTGAGCCGGACTTCGTGCGGGACCCCCGTTGAGCGAAGCGTCCAAGGTGGGAGGGCCTTTGTAGCTCTTTTGGATGTTCTTTGTACGCGGGGCTCCCAATCTTGATCACCGGCAAGGGCGCTACGCAAAGTCAACAGTCAAGATTTCGCGCACCGTCCGGGGCATCGGCCCTCCGGTGCGCGCAGAAAGGTATCCGCATGAGAACCAGAGGGGTGCTTACGGCCGGGCTCGCCCTGCTCTTCAGCCTCACGACCGGCCCGATCGCGACGGCCTGGGCCGCTCCGACGCCGACCCCGACGCCGACGTCCTCGTCGAAGGAGGACGAGGGGGAGATGGGCAACCCGGACAACCAGGTGGACGTCCCGCCGGTGTCCACGCTGGCGGCGCCGAGCTTCCAGCTGCCGTTCCCCTGTGGTCAGACGTGGACGGGCAACTCCAGCGGGAGCAGCGCGCACAAGTCGTACGAGATCGACTTCAACCGGGGCAGCACCGCCGACGCCGACCGTGGTGACACGGTGGTCGCCGCCGCGGCGGGCACCGTGGTCATCTCGGCTCACCAGGGTTCCACCAACGGTTACGGCAACCTGGTCAAGATCGACCACGGTGGCGGCTGGACGACGTACTACGCGCACCTGACCATGCGTTCGGTCTCCGCCGGCGCCCAGGTCAGCCAGGGCCAGAAGATCGGCACGGTCGGCAACACCAGCAAGCCCGGCAACAACATCAGCCCGCAC